>JACZVE010000215.1 GCA_022572825.1 SAR324 cluster bacterium | reverse complement strand
CCTTCATACCGGGCATCTCCCCCATTTTCCTGGCTTGTCCGGCCGCGGGGAAGGGAACGATCAGCGCGGCCAGCACGACCCCGACGACCACCGCCGTTCGCGGCTGCCGACCCCGTCGCTTGAATGTTCGCATGTCACTCCTTCAACGAATTCAATGCATTGAGAATACTGGTAGAAAAGCAGTGAATTGATTTTATCCTAACATCACTATCCTGGTAAAGAGTGGGGGTTAGATGAAATTTACTCCTTACGCGTTACTGACGCGCCTCCTCTTGTGGAGATATTCTATTGAGCGATCACAATTGGATGATTGTCATCAACATTTACAAGGATTGTAACCGTGTCCGCATCTCCTTTGAAGTGTCAACGAGGTGTTGAATAGTGCCGATTTCTGTCCATTTTTCGGGACTTCTCGGGCTTTACCATATTCATCGCACATCGTTCCAATCTGTCCAACACCGGACCGTAAAGTTTATATTTCACATGGGGATCATTTATCACCATTTCTGCCAACTTCCTGTATTGTTCCGACCTATATGTCGCAAATAGCCCTCCCTTCCAAATGCGAAATTCATCTCCCAGCGTCAACCGTATATTACCCGACATTCTTCTTTTTGCTTCCTTATCCAGATATGCTGTCCGCGGGGGAGTAGCCCCGTAATCCGCAAAGACGGGCTTTCTAGACAGCTCCGGATTATTGCAGACCGCTTGCCACAAATCCAATTCGGTTCTTCGGAAGGATGCAACTTCAAATGATCCAATTTTGCTAAATGAATCAGGAAAACCTGACGCGGCCAAAATTAACCTCCTGCTTTTGTACCACAGTTCTAAGTTATTGATTGTAGCAACGGCTACCTCGGCAGCGTTTATTATTTCACTTCCTTCGAGGTGGCGGAAGTCCAACAGAAAATCGTAGTCACCGGGTGCGATTGACAATGTGTCCAGGAGTTCGGCGATACTGCCCTTAAGAAACCGCGTCACTTCCATGTCCTCGCGGAGAAGCCGGATGCAAACACCGTGACCGTCAAATTTGACCTCGTTTCTCAGTGCCGTGTTAAAATTAGTTCCTCGTTTCAGGCCCGTAACTGGGATTGCAGATGATGTTAAGAAATATCCTCGCATATGTTGAAGTAAGAACATAAGTGGTAAGAGATCGCCAGCAGTTCGTATCCTTTGGTGAGTATCGTATATATCTACGTAGAAGGGTGCGTTAAAATGAGAGGCAGAGAATATATTATCAGCAATATCAATCAGATGACTATCAACCTTATTGGGATTTGCGGGCCGTGGAACGTCGAAGAAGAAAGTGGTGCATGCAGATACATTATCAGGTATTTGCGATAGGGCTTTGAATTCCGCATCCTTTCCCTTTAAGATGGCCACGTAAGCCTTTGACCCATTCATTTTCAATTTTCCTGATCCGTATAATATTCAGAAAAGAATTTTCGTACTTGGCCGCTTCCAACCATATTATGTAGCATTTGATAGTTTCTTCTTTCCTTTCTGACGGCCCCCGCAATAATTGCTGGATGAATTCCGAGTTCACCCGCGAGTCGGCTCACAGCCTCTGGAGTTCCAAGTACTTGTGCATCGTTTCCCTGCCATGTTTCCCTTGGGATTAGAAGATCACTTGCAATATGGTCCGCTTCCAATTCCGTAGGATTGGCAGGGAGGTCAATATCGAGGTCGTCGATAAACGCGGAATATCCCTCGTTCAAATGAAGCCAGACATGCATTAACTCGTGTATTAGCGTAAACCAGAAATTATCTGTTCGGTCGTATCTAAGGGTGAGCGCCACAATCGGTATGTCCTGACCATTGAGCATTGCAGCACCATCAAGCCGAGTCCTTGGAAGATGTCTTACAATAACGCATGCGATACCGTTGTCTTCGAGTAATTGGCGAGCTCGGATTGGTCCATCTTCGGAACGACTAAGCCGAATAAGTTTCGTTAAGAAATCCTTTTTTAGGATGGCTGGGTCGAATTTCGCTGAAATATTACGGCTTTCAGCGGAGATCAAGACCTGAGCGATCCAGGCACGGATCGCATAGGTATCCATGGTGCGTCCGCCTCTGTGCTGAAACGAGGTCTTGTATAACGCGTAAACCTCTCCGGAGTGCTCGAGCCTTGAGAAATACGCCCGAATGATCTTCTCGCGATTGCCATGGATTTCTTGAGGTGAAGTTTTGATCCACCCCAGCTTGACCATCGCGCTCAGCGGATAGGCAGCCCAATCCTCTTCCACAGGCCCAGTCTCGGAAGTGCTCGCGGGTTTGATCAACACATCTGCAGGAATACCTAGACCGTCGCCAATGGCGCGCACCATCGGCAGGGTCAGCGGCCGCTTTCGACCGAGAACTTCCGAGACCTTGCTTTTGCTGCCGATATAAGGAATGAGGTCACGCTGCTTCAGGCCTTGCTGCTCCATGCGGAATAAAATCGCATCGATCGGATCAGGATTGGGTATTGGAAATTCATTTGCCTCGTAGGACTCAACCAGCGTAGCGAGAAGCTCAAGCCTATCCGCCTCCGGCGAATTGGGTTCAGGATCGAGCGCCACCAGTCGCTCAACCTCACCCAATGCAGTCTCGTAATCTTCTTCTGTTTTGATGACTTTAGCGTTCATTTTCCTCCCCTCAATGGCGCCAGCGTTCGTACTCTGCGTGGGTACCGAGCCTCTTGATAAATACGTGCCCGGTTTTGTACGCGACCTGTATTTCCATTCGGTACGAATGGCCTTTCACATTGAAAATGACGCAGTTATCCGCAAGGATGCTCGCACTGCTATACCTGTGTTTGATGTCCAACGGCTTGGTCCAATTGGCAGATTTTGCCTCAGCAACCCAGGCTGTCAGCCATTTTTTCGCATCTGTGTGGATGGCCATGAATTTATATACTTTTCCTAGGCCAATTACTTTCATTGGGGCTTGATCCCCGTTTTAATCCGTATATGTTCCCAATATGGGAACTATATTAACAGGTTCTGGCTGGTGTGCCAAGTGCTTTTATTTGTCCGTCGAGGCTCTTGACGGAGTGGTTGGAAGCACCGATCTTTAAGGCTACGAAAGTGGATACTCCGCTTCCGATATAGCCAAAATGTCGGCCCATGCCCCCCACCCTGGAAATCCGCAACCTGGTCAAGCGCTACCCGGAGGTCACGGCGGTGGACGGGGTGTCCCTGGCGATCGGGGAAGGCACCTGCTTCGGGCTGCTGGGCCCCAACGGGGCGGGCAAGACCACCACGGTGGAAATGATGGAGGGGCTGACCGCGCCCACATCGGGCGACGTGCTGTACCGCGGGCAGCCACTGGAGCGCGGCTTCAAGCAGGAGGTGGGAATTCAGTTCCAGCACACCACGTTGCAGGACTTTCTCACCACCCGGGAGTGCGTGGAGCTGTTCGCGAGCTTCTATCGCCGCACGCTCCCCGTGGCGGAAGTGGCGCGGATGTGTTCCCTGGAGGGATTCCTGGATCAGGACAACCGCAAGCTCTCCGGCGGGCAGCGCCAGCGGCTGTTCCTGGCCCTGGCGCTGATCAACGATCCGCGCATGCTGTTTCTCGACGAGCCCACCACCGGGCTGGACCCCCAGGCGCGGCACAACTTCTGGCAACTGATCCAGTCCATCAAGGCGCGCAACAAGACCATCGTGCTGACCACCCACTACATGGAGGAGGCCTACGTGCTCTGCGATGAGATCGCCATCATGGATCATGGCCGCATCATCGCCCAGGGCAAGCCCGAAGCGCTGCTGCGCCAGCATTTCGAGGGCGTGTGGCTGGAGCTGCCCCGCGGCAGCTTCACGCCGGAGGACGGGTTCCCCTGGCCGGTGCAATCCTCCGAGGAAAGCGTGACCATTCACACCGCCGACCTCAACGCCACCCTGCGCCACCTGGTGGAACGGGACGTCTCGCTGGCCGGCATGCGGGTGAAAACCCCCACGCTGGAGGATTTGTTCCTCGAGCTGACCGGACGCGAGCTGAGGGGCTGAAGCGATGCGCGCCTTCTACGCCCTGTTCGTTGCCCGCAACAAGGAGTTCCTGCGCGACCGCGGCACGCTGGCCTGGAACTTCCTCTTCCCCTTCCTGATCGTCGTGGTGCTGGCGCTGATCTTCTCGGGCAATGCCCGCAACCTGTACAAGGTCGGCATCGTCGGCGCGGGAGAGGACGGAGCCGACAGTGCCGTCGAGGGCGAGTCGGAGACCCTGCGGGCCTTCCTGCAGACGCGCTACGTGCAGTTCGTCCCCGTGACCGATGAGGCCGCCGCGCAGGAAAAGGTGCGCCATCACCAGATCGACATGGTGTTGCGGCCCGGCGCGCCGCCGCGCTACTGGATCAACGCCAGCAATCCCAAGGGCTACTTTCTGGAGCGCGTGCTGTGGGGCTCGGGCGCGGGCGACGGGTTCCTGCGCGAGGTGCTGGAAGGACGGGAGATCCGTTACGTGGACTGGCTGCTGCCCGGCGTGCTCGCCATGAACATGATGTTCAGCTGCCTGTGGGGCGTGGGTTACGTCGTCGTGCGCTACCGCAAGGGCGGCATGCTGCGCCGCCTCAAGGCCGCGCCCATCACGGCGTTTCAGTTCATCTCGGCCCAGATCGCCTCGCGCCTGGTGCTGGTGATGTTCGTGACGGCGGTGGTCTACTTCGGCACGGACGCGATCCTGGATTTCTACCGCGTCGGCACCCTGGCGGCGCTGTTCCTCATCTTCGCCGTGGGTGCGGTGTGCCTGATCGCGCTGGGCGTGCTCATCGCCTCGCGCACCCACAGCCAGGAGCTGGCCGGCGGGCTGCTCAATCTTGCCACCTGGCCCATGATGTTCCTGTCGGGCGTGTGGTTTTCCCTGGAGGGGAGCAACCCCTGGCTGGAACGCCTGGCGCTGATCTTCCCCCTCACCCACCTCATCAACGGGGCGCGCAAGATCATGGTGGACGGGGCCACCCTGCTCGGCGTGCTGCCCGAGCTCACCGTGCTGGTGGCGATGACGGCCGTGTTCCTGGCCGCCGGCATCATCTGCCTGGCCTCGACGACGGCGTTCGGCCGCGACCTGCAGCCCCGTCCGGCTGTGTTCAAGCCCGACCGGACCGAGCTGCACGGCTATCACCGCCTCGACGTCATCAAGGTCAAGTTCCACGACGACGCGCCGATTCGCGTCCTCGACGGCCTTCCGACCGACTTCGGAACCGGCGAGCTCGCTGCGGCCCATGACGTGCTGGCGTCCCTCGACGATGCCGTCTGGCGGCCGCTGATCGACCTGCCGGACGCCGAAATGGAGAACCTGCGGCAGACGTCGCAGAACAACCTCGGCAAGGCGATCGCCGACTTCCGCGTCTGGTTCCACGTGTTCCTGCCCGAGACGGTCGACGCCGCCGACGCGATCGACGCGCTCAACGCGCTCGGTTGCGTCGAGCTCGCCGAGCCGGTGCAGGGCGCCTCGACACCGACGCCGCCGCCCTACGGTGCCATCGAGCAGCATCACAACGCCGGGCCCGTGGGCCTCGGCGCCCTGGCGACCTGGGAGCAGCACGGCATCATGGGCGGCGCCGCCGCTATCGTCGACATCGAGTTCGGCTACGACTTCCACCAGGACCTGCCGGGTATCAGCCAGATCGGGCCGCCCGGCGACCCGGCGACGCAGGCCAATCGCGATCACGGCACGGCAACACTTGGCGTGATCGCCGCGCTGCACAACGGCTGGGGGACGTCCGGGATCGCGCCCAACGTCTCGCTGGGCTTCGCCGCGGTGAGGTCCGGCGGCGGCGTGAACATCCCGGCGGCGATCGTCAACGCCGTCAATGCGACCGGTACAGCCATTGGAGCGATCATACTCATCGAGTTGCAGATCGCCGGGCCGGCCGCGTGCGGCGCCGATCCGTGCACGCCGCTGGGTCTGCCGCCGTGCGGTTGC
>JACZVE010000214.1 GCA_022572825.1 SAR324 cluster bacterium | reverse complement strand
CAAGCTGTTATCAGGTGTTTCCGTCATGGCTCCTGGTCGAGTGACTAGTACAACTGTACTGGCGAATTAGACATTCTCACCTGTTCCACTTGTGGAAAAGCCCGCTAGATTGGTGTGTGGGATGGCTCAATTCACAGGGCGGCTACGGGGGCCCAATTCGGACCCCAGCAGGGTGCTGATCGATATCAGCGACGAACGATTCAGCGTGTCGACTGGGCGCGTGCAGATCGGGTCATGGGAGATTCAGAAGATCAGCGCCGAGAGGACCTCGATTTTCCGTTTCGAACTCAACATCGACGGAAATCGCTACGATTTCAACCCGGAAGACCCATCGGCATTCTCCGAAGCGGTCGGGGCCGTGATTGACCTCACAGAATCGAAGGGTCGTTTCGGGCTCAAGGCGAGGATCGAGCGAACCGCCGACGCCTGACAAGCCGCCAGCCCCTGCCAAACTTTGCGTATATATTGACAGGGGACAGCCGACACAATCAACGTGGGATCCGGAAACGCTTCACCCTTGGAACTAGTGAGCGAAATAGACGCGGGGAATGGATGCCCCGGCAGATAACGGCAGTTTTCACGATCACCGGCCAGCAAAGCGATTCTTTCAGATGATCGACCCCAAAGCGTCACCAGGCTCCCGCGGTCCGCAGCCATCAAGGCGCATAACGTCCCCATCGCGCCGTCCCCGATAACAGTCATTCGGGAGATGGGGGTGGACATCAAATCGCTCCTCAAGCGGCACAACGCCCTGGACGAGGGAACCTCCAAGCTTGAGGCGCGGGCAGAACCTGCAAAGATGGATTCCTAAATCGCTATGTTGAAGATTCCTGTGGCCAGGTTGGTGAAGAAGCTATTCAGGACAACCGACAGCACGGTCTCGAAAATCGGGCCCCCCGATAAGTCGCACCCGCCCGCTTGAAGTAGGACGCCAGCCCCCAACCAGGGGCTCACCTTGCGGCCAACACGGCACCAAGAATTCGCCATGAGTCTCATCCCAAACAAGACTAGGTCACGCCTTGGTTGTTACGGCCCGCGCCGCCTGTCGGAAGACTGGTCATCGCCGCTGGGCTTGAGTGGAACAATATCTCCGGCGACATAGATCGGCACAGGGTTGACACCGCCGCGCTGCAGGCGCTTGGCGGACTGGAAGTACTCGCCGCGGATGTAGACGTAGGCGGTATGGGCGCCGATGGCCAGGCCGGCCATCAGGCGGCTTTCCATCAATCCAGCCCAAACCGTGCTGCTCCCATCCGCGACGGGAGGCGAGCCACATGGAAATGACGTGGGATCCCGACCAATACCTCGCGTTCGGCGATCACCGGCTCCGCCCCGCCCTGGAGCTGTTGGCGCGGATACCGCTGCGGGCGCCGGCGCGCGTGGTCGACCTGGGATGCGGCACGGGCACCGTGACGGGCTACCTTCGCAAGCGATGGCCCGAGGCAAGGATTACCGGCGTGGACAGCTCGCCGGAAATGCTCTCCACCGCCAGGCGGACGGAGCCCTCGCTGCAATGGCGGCAGGAGGACCTGACCGCTTGGGCCCCGGAGGAGCCGGTGGAGCTCATCTATTCCAACGCTGCCCTGCACTGGGCCGAACACCACGATCTCCTGTTCCCGCGGCTGGTGGAACACCTCAAGCCGGGCGGAGCGCTCGCGGTGCAGATGCCCCGCAACTTCGGCGCCCCGTCCCACACCCTGATGTTCCGGTTAGCGGCATCCGGGCCATGGGCCGCACGACTGGACGGACTGCATCGCAGCGCACCGGTGCACGAGCCGGGATTCTATTACGATCTCCTGGCGCCTCTATCGGGGCGGCTCGACATCTGGGAGACGGAGTACCTGCAGGTGCTGACAGGCGAAAACCCCGTCGCCGAGTTCACCAAGGGCTCCTGGCTGAAGCCGATGCTGGACGCCCTGGAGCCGCCGCAACGGCGCGCGTTCGAGGCGGAATACCGGCGCTTGGTGCTGGAGGCCTATCCCAGGCGCGATGACGGCCGAACCGTGTTTCCGTTCAAGCGGTTGTTCATGATAGCGGTGCTTTGAGTGTCCTTGCCGGTCTAAGAGGAATATCGGCCGCGGCGATGCACACCCTGCTTTTCCTCAACCCCGCGCACTTTCACGCTGCGCTGACGCTGCGGGAGCGCCACGCGCTGGTGAATGAGGAGATCTTCGTGTATGCCACGCCGGGGCCGGAGCTGGATGCGTTCCTGGCGCTCGTGAACGCCTTCAACGCGCGTCCGCGGCGGCCCACCCGCTGGCGGTGCAAGGTGAACGCCGGCGCGGAGCCCTTGCGCAAGCTGATCGCCGAAGGGCGCGGCGACGTGGCCGTGCTGGCCGGCCGCAACCGGACCAAGATGGCCGACATCCGCCGCCTGCGCGAGGCAGGCTTTCACGTGCTGGCGGACAAGCCCTGGCTGACGGGCCCGGAAGGCCTCCCGCACCTGATGGCGGCGACGGCGGGGACGGGGCCGCTGGTGATGGACATCATGACCTCGCGGTACGAGGTCGCGGCGATTGTGCAGCGAAAATTGCTGGCAACGCCGGATGTGTTCGGGGACCTCGTGCGCGACCCCGCCGGCGAGCCCGCGATATTCATGGATAGCGTGCACCACCTGTACAAGACCGTGAACGGTGTGCCGCTCGTTCGCCCCGCGTGGTACTTCGACATTCAGGTGCAGGGCGATGGCGTCGTGGACGTGCCTACCCATCTGGTGGATCTGGCGCAGTGGATTACCGGCGGGCCGCCCGTGGACTATGACCGCGACGTCGAGCTGCTGGCGGCTCGGCGCTGGGCGACCCCCGTGCCGCCCGAGCAATTCACGCGCATCACGGAGGAAGAGGCCTATCCCGAGGAACTGGCGCCCTGGGTGCGCGGCGGTACGCTGCACTACCTGTGCAATGGGGAGTTCTCCTATCGGCTGCGCGGCATCCCGATCCGGGTACGCTCGGTCTGGGATCTGGAGGCTCCGCCGGGCGGTGGAGACGCCAGTTGTGCCGTGCTGCGGGGCACTCGTGCGGACGTCGTCCTGGAGCAGGGCCCGCACACGGGCTTCGAGGCCCGGCTCTGCATCCAGCCTCGCGCCGGCGCAAACGATGTCACCGCGGCGCTGGAGCAGGCCGTGGCATGCTGGCAGGGGGAGCTGCCCGGCTTATCCGTGGCTCCGGACGGGGAGCGGCTGTACCTGAAAGTTCCCTCCGCGTTACGCTCCAGCCACGAGGAGCACTTCGCCAGGGTACTGGACGAGTTCCTGGGCTACCTGGAACGGGGGGCCTGGCCGCCGCAGCTGGCGCCCAACCTGCGCGGCAAGTACACCCTGCTGGCGCGGGCCAGCCAACTGGCGCGGCAAGGAGAATAGGGCATGGTCTACCGGTTCGGCGTCATCGGCGCCGGTATGATCGGCTACTGGCATGCGGAGGCGATCCGGCGGCTCCCGGATGCCGAGCTGGCGGGCATTTGCGATCACGGTTCGGGGCGCGCGGAAAGGTTTGGGCCTCGCTGCGGGTGTGGCGCCGGGCACTGCGGCCTGGAGGACTTTATTGCCCGGGAGGACATCGACGTCATCACCGTGGCCACGCCCAGCGGCGTTCACGCCGAGGCCGCACTGCTGGCCGCGCGGCATGGCAAGCACTGCGTGGTGGAAAAACCCATCGAGATCGAGCTGGCCCGCATCGACGCCATGATCGAGGCGCACGAGAAGGCCGGCACCCTGCTGGGCGGCATCTTCAACCTGCGCTTCTCGCCGGCGGCGCGGCTGTTCAAACGGGCGATGGACGAAGGCCGCTTCGGCCGCATCACCTTCGGAATGGCCCATGGCCCCTGGTGGCGCGACCAGGCCTACTACGACGAGGGCGGCTGGAAGGGCACCCAGGCCCTGGACGGCGGGGGCGCCCTGATGAACCAGGGCATCCACACCGTGGACCTGCTGCAATGGCTGATGGGGCCCGTGCGCGAAGTCTCGGCCCGCACGGCGGCCCTGGCCCATCAGCGCATCGAAGTCGAGGATACGGCCAGCGCGGCGCTGGTGTTCGAAAACGGCGCGCTGGGGACCATCGCCTGCACGACCAGCATGTGGCCGGGGCACTTCCGCACCGTGGAAGTGGGCGGCGAAGACGGCAGCGTTGCCATGGGGGATGACGCCTTTATCTTCTGGCGGTTTCGCGACGAGAGCGAGGCCGATGAGGACATCCGCCGGCGCTATCTTCGCTTTCCCGCGGCGGCGGTGGGGGCCGCCGACCCCTCGGCCGGCTTCAACGTGGACGGCCACAGGGAGAATCTGGCGGAATTTCTCACCGCCCTGCAGCAGGGCCGCAAGCCGCTGGTGGACGGGATCGAGGCGCGCAAGGCCGTGCAGATCGTGCTGGCCGCCTACGAGTCCGCGCGCAGGGGCGGCGCCCCGGTGCGGCTGTCCTGACATGCCGGCTTCAGTGGTGCGCGAGGGGGTGGGCCGGTGCCCGCGGTGCGGGTGGCGCGTTCCGGCCGGCGATCGTGCGCCGTGATGGAAAATCCCGCTCCGCTCGCCAGTGCGCTGGCCATACTGGCCGCAATGCAGTTTGCCGGCGGCACGCTGCTGGCGAAACGGGGGCTGGAGTCGACCAACTCCGTGACCGGGGCGCTCATCAGCATCGCCACCTCGGCGCTCGTGTACTGGCTGCTGATGCCGTTCGCCGTGGAGCTGCCCGATTGGCGCTCACCCGCGGTGCTGATCTTCGCCGCGATCGGCTTGCTGCGTCCCTCCGTCTCGACCATGCTCGCCTACGAGGGCACGCGCCGGTTGGGTCCCACCATTTCCGCCACCTTTGCTTCCTTCTCGCCCCTGTTTGCCATGGCCGGGGCCGTGCTCTTTCTGTCCGAAACCCTGCGGCCGACCACGCTGGCCGGAATCGTGGGTGTGGTCGTCGGCATCATGGTGCTCTCCGGGAGGGGCGGGGCACGCCGTGGCTGGACCACGTCGGCACTGCTGTTTCCGGTGGGGGCTGCGCTGATCCGCGCTTCGGCGCATGTGGGGGCCAAATGGGGGCTGAACCTCCTGCCAAGCGTCGTCATGTCCGGACTGGTCGCCTATACCGTGTCGCTCCTGGTCGCGCTCGCGATAACGCTGGCACGGGGAGACAAGGCCCTGCCTGACATGCGGAGCGAGGGACTGAAATGGTTCGTCGCGGCGGGACTGCTGAATGCGGGCGCGATCTTTGCCCTCAATACCGGACTGATGATCGGCGAGGTCGTGGTCGTCTCGCCGCTGGTGGCCACCTACCCCCTGTTTACAATGCTGGGCAGCCGGCTGTTCTACGGGCAGGAAGCCCTCACCCGACGCACGGTGGCCGGCGTATTGCTGGTGGTGCCCTCGGTCATGCTGATCACCCTGGCGCGGTAGCCCCGTCCTGCCGAGGCCTACCCCCTGGCCTGCTCGGCCTGGTAGTCGCGGGTGGCCTTTTCCCGCGCCGCCCGCCCGGCTCCCAGGATGGCGTCGCGATTGTCGCTGACCCAGTTCATGCTGGCCTCCCGGCTGGCGTTCATGCCCTGGAAGCGGGGCATGACGTAGCGGGCGATCAGCTCGTAGCTGCGCAGCGTCGGGGCGAAATCCGCCCAGTTGTTGGCCATCTGCAGGTAGCCGCCGGCGCCTCCGGACTGCTGCTGAAGCCGCTCGATCTGGGCGATGGCGTCGTCCGGATCACCGATTACCGCGAAGCCGCTTTCGGTGAGCGCCCGCACCTGCCCGTCGAAGGTGTCGGGCAGCTGGAAGGGCAGCGCAATCACCTTGGTGTAGTAATAGCACCACTTCTCCAGCCCGAAGCGCACGTTTTCGATGGCCTGCTCGCGCGTTTCGGCGATGTGCATGGGGCCCACCAGGCGCCAGTTGCCCCGGTGCACCGTGCGGCCGTGCTTGCGGGCCTCGTCCTCGCAGATGGCCCACGCTTCGG
>JACZVE010000213.1 GCA_022572825.1 SAR324 cluster bacterium | reverse complement strand
ACATCGGCATCAATTCGGGAACGGCCCTCGTCGGTTTCACCAAGTACGAATCCAACTCCGGCGATCGGGTGACCTTCACCGCCTCGGGCCGAACCACGATCGTTGCTGCGCGGCTTGAGGCTACTGCCACCGGCGGCAGCGTGCTGCTCAGCGAGGAGACTATGCGCCGTGTGGCGGACCGGCAGGAATTCGCCGCCCTGGGTTGGCGTACGGATTCCCTGGGCGCAGTTCAGTTTAAGAACCTATCGGATCCCGAACAGGTCTACCGGCTGAATCCCACGGCAAAGTGAGCGGGCGCGGGACAACCCGCACCGCTCACTTGGGCAACGAGTTCCACCGCACGCGGGACTGTCAGCCGCAGGAACTGCTCATCAGGGGCCGTCTCAGCCGGATTATTCGCTGAAAAATTTCGCAGATATGAATACACTGTACCGCAACTCCACACACCGATTCATGGCGCTATGAGGGGAGGCTGCCGTGGCATCAGCGGAAGCGAGACAAAAGCTGACCGCGGTCTTCGTCACCGATGTGGTGGGCTACAGCCGCCTGATGGCCAACGACCACCACGCCACCGTCAAGACGCTGGCCGAATACCGGGAAGTTTTCTCCTCCTACATCCAGCGGTTCCAGGGCCGGGTGGTGAACGCCCCCGGCGATTCCATCCTGGCCGAATTCGAGAGCGTGGTGGACGCCGTCAACTGCGCGGTGGAAATCCAGCGGGAGCTGGCCGTGCGCAATAGCGGGCTACCGGAGCAGCGGCAGATGCATTTCCGCATCGGGGTGAACTTGGGCGATGTTCTCATCAAAGATGGGGAGTTGTTCGGAGACGGGGTCAACATCGCCGCGCGGCTGGAGTCCCTGGCCGATCCAGGCGGCGTGTGTATCTCCCGCACCGTCTACGATCAGGTGGAGTCCCGCTTGCCGCTGCGCTGGGAATACTTGGGCGAACAGGCCGCCAAAAACATCGCCAAGCCCGTGCGGGCCTATAGGGTGCTTCTGGATTCCAGGCCGAAGGCCGGGCCGCCTGCAGGGGAACCGGATTCCAAGGCCCCCGCTGAGGAAAAATCTTCCGGCGACGCTTTGCTTGGCATCCTGGAGGGCAAGCCCCCGCCCCTGCCGGACAAGCCCTCCATCGCCGTGCTGGCCTTCGAGAACATGAGCGGCGATCCCGAGCAGGAGTACTTTTCCGACGGCATCGCCGAGGACATCATCACCGATCTTTGCAAGCTGTCAGGGATGTTCGTAATCGCCCGCAACTCCTCCTTTTCGTACAAAGGGCGGAACGTCCGGGTGCAACAAATTGGGCGGGAGATGGGCGTGCGCTATGTTTTGGAGGGTAGCGTTCGCAAGGCCGGCAAAAAGGTGCGAATCACGGCCCAGCTTGTGGTTGCCGCCACCGGCGAGCACCTGTGGGCGCAACGCTACGACCGGGAGCTGGAGGACGTCTTCGCGCTGCAGGACGAGATCACCGAGGAGGTGGTGACGGCCCTGGACGTGAAGCTGGTCGCGGGAGAGCAGGCCCGTATCTGGCGGAATTCCCTGAAAAACCCCGAGGCCCGCGACCTCTATTATCGCGCCAGAGAAAATCTCCATCATCGTACGATAGAGGGCAGCGCACAGGCCCGCCAGCTTTTCGCGCAGGTGATCGCGGCGGAGCCGGATTCCCCGCTGGGATATGCCGGCGAGGCCTGGAGCCATTGGTACGACGCCTTCCGGGGTTGGAGCGCCTCGCCCGCCCAATCCCTGGCGCGCGCCGAGGAGTTGGCGCGAAACGCCCTGGCCCGCGATGAAAGCAACCCCGAGGCCCACGGTGTTTTGGGTTTGATTCATATTCTCAAAAGAGAGTACGACCAGGCTGTCGCCGAGGGGGAGCGGGCCGTCGCCCTGGGGCCCAACATGGCCGATGTGGCCGCCATGATGGAATTGATTCTTCGTTTTGCGGGCCGTTTTGATGAAGCCTTGGCAATGATCAGGCGGGCCATGCGCCTCTGCCCCGTTTGCCCGGCGTATTACCTGACCGTATTGGGCCTAACGCTCACCCTGCTTGAACGATATGATGAAGCGATAGACTCGTACCATAAGGCCGCCGCGCTGGAACCGGACTATCCAACCTCATACTTCGGCCTGGCGGTGGCCTATGGGGCGTTGGGGCGGAATAAGGAGGCGCGGGCCGCCGCGGAAGCATTCCGCAAGGTGGCCCCCCATCTCTCCTCGTTGCAGGAATACGCCAGGAGACATCCGTACAAAGACCCGGCGGTCAATGAACGGTGGATCGAAGCGCTGAACAAGGCGGGGATCGATTGAGGAGGATCGAGGGCAGAGATGCCGGACGATTGGGATCATCTTGATCCGATTGCGAGATGCAAGGTACGAGAGTGAGAGATTCCGCGTAGGTACCGGCATCCTCCAGTAACACTCCTTTGGCCGCTGCTGTCGCCGCTGCACGGGCACCGTCGCGGCCGTTCAATGCGATGCAGGGAGGGGCAGCGCCATGCAAGCAGCCAACGAGACCTTTCCGGCGATGGGAAATGCGATCTCATTGGATCACGTTAATTTCCGCGTGCCCGACTACGGTCTGGCGACCGCCTTTTTCGTCGTCGGGCTGGGATTGACCCGCGATCCCTATCGGATGGTGGGAATCGACAACTGCTGGGTCAACATCGGCAAACAGCAATTCCACCTTCAGCACGGGCCGCCGACGCCGTTTGAAGGGGAGGTGGGTCTGCTGGTGCCGGACTTGAACCAGATTCGAGCGAATTTCCACGACGTACGCTCAGCCCTGGAGGGCACCTCCTTTTCCATCCGGGAGGAAAACGGCGGCATGCTCACCACCTGCCCCTGGGGCAAGCGCATACGCCTGCATGAAGCAGGCTCTCTGCCGGGCATGCTCCCCATCGGCTTGGCCTATCTGGAGATCTGGGTGCGGGAGGGCACCAGCGAGCGGATCGGAGCCTTCTACCGCGAGATTCTGGAGTGCCCCGCGGAAACGTTGGCGCAAAACGGGGCGCCGGCCCTGTACGTGGGGGTGGGGCCCTATCAGACGTTGCGCTTCGTCGAGAAATCCGGCCTGAAGCTGGATGCGCATACCAATCACGCCGCACTCTACGTCACCAACTATGATCGGATCCACGCGGCGCTGAAGGCGCGGGGTCTGGTCGAGGACGAGCAGATTCATCAGTTCCGCTTCTTCGATATTTTCGATCCGGACAGCGGCGAGGTGTTGCACCGCTTCGAGCACGAAGTGCGGAATCTCTATCATCCCGACTTTTACAGAAAGCTGGCCAACCGGGCGCTCTACGCCGACTGAGCGAGCCCCTGGCGGGATTCCTCCTTCCCAATCTACCCATACGAAGTCGCGTTCCAGATGGGGTGGTTGTTGCTGGAGGCGGACCCCTCCCCCGCCTGACCACTAAAAGCTGACGGAGACCCTGGCGGAAACCTACGCTCCCGCGACAGCTTTTAGTGGCCAGGCCTCCCCTCCCCGTACACGGAGAGGGGAGCTTTCCTCTGCCTTGCATCGCGTTCTCAGCGGTGCAGGTCCCCCTCTCTGCCCAGCGGAGTGGGGGAAGAAACGCGCGGCTCGCAAGCGTTTCAACGCGCGGCACGCAAGCGTTTCAACGCGAGCCGGCGAGCCTTTCAGGGGGCAAGGTTCCAACGAACATCCGTAATGAGTTAGTCCTTGAATGCGACTTGTTATCACATCCAGCATGACAGCTCGGGTGCCCGGCTTCCTGCGGATTGAGGCAGGTACTCGACTCACGCGGCCGTGAGCGACGCCGATTGCGTGGCCTTCCTGCAATGGGCGCTGCCCCGGTTGCAGATGCGCTGGCCGGGTTTCCGCAGGGTGCGCCGGCAGGTCTGCAAGCGGCTGGCGCGGCGCGCGAAGGCGCTGGGGCTGATGGAGCTGGGCGCGTATCGCCGGTATCTGGAAGAATGCCCATCGGAATGGGCGGCTCTCGACGGGCTGTGCCGCATTACCATCTCGCGCTTCTACCGCGACCGCGCCGTGTTCGACCTGCTGCGGCACGAGCTGCTGCCGCACCTGTGCGCACAGGCAACGGCCGGCGGCGAGGGCGCCCTGCGCATCTGGAGCGCGGGCTGCGCATCCGGTGAGGAGCCCTACACGCTGGCCATCCTCTGGCGGCTCGAGCTGGAGCGGCGGTACGCGGGGCTTGCGCTGCACCTGATCGCCACGGACGCGGACCCGCATCTGCTGGAGCGCGCCCGCCGGGGCTGTTACGGCGCGGGCACCCTGCGGGAGCTTCCCGATGCGTGGCGCGAGGCCGCCTTCCGCCGCGAGGGGGAACGATACTGCTTGCGGGAGCGTTTCCGCGCGGGGATCGAGTTTCGCCGGGAGGATATCCGGCACGAGCAGCCCGAGGGGTGCTTCCAGCTGATTCTCTGCCGAAATCTGGTGTTCACCTACTTCGATGCGCATGTGCAACGGGCGCTGGCCGCCCGCATCGCCGAGCGGCTGGCGCCCGGTGGGCTGCTCGTGCTGGGCGGCCACGAGCACCTGCCCACCCCCCTGAGCGGCTTCGCACCGGCGGCACCCGGGCGCGGCGAGCTGTGGCGGCGCGTGGCGGCCCAATAGCAGAGACACGACACTACTGCTACACCGTGAAATCCAGCCACTGATGGACGCAGATAAACGCAGATAAAAATCCTCGCTAAATCACCGTATCCCGCCAGCCCGCCTCCCTCAGGGTGGCCTTGGGGATGATCAGGCGGCACGCCATGACCGGCCGCGGCGAGGTGCCGATGCGCAGCTCGCCGATGATGCTCAGCAGCATGTAGGCCTCCTCCCGGCTGAGATCGGTGCGGTCCGCAACGAAGGCCACCGCCCCGTTCGCGGCGTCCTCGGTGGCCTCTTCCACCGTGGGGCCGAACCCCAACACCTGCACGGTGTCGTCCACCTCGATGATCGGGCGGTCGATGCGCCTGCCCCCGCCCTTGACCAGCGTGATGCGGGCGCGCACGTCGGCCGTGCACTCCACCCCGGTGCCGGTGATGATGCCGTCGCTGATGGCCGCGTGCGGATCGGCGAAGAACACCAGCGCGCCCGGCACCATCACGGGCAGGTGGATGCGGCTGCCGGCGCGCGCGTCCTTCTGGTCGAAGTCCCCCCCGTAGCGCCCGGCATAGGCCGGCTTGTACCCCTCCGTCGGCATGGTGGACACCGTGCCCAGGTTCGGGTTGAGCGGGATGGGAATGCGGTCCGCGAACCACGCCTTGCCGTCCCTCACCGGGCAGGCCAGCAGGCGCGGATTGCCGAACTCGCGCCGCAGCACGCCGAAGTCGCGCAGGATGGCCGTGCTGCCGTCCTCCGTGGGGGAGATCTCCAGCAGATCGATGGCGACCGCGTCGCCCGGCTCCGCCTCCCGCACGCGGATGGGGCCCGAAACGGGCGCCAGCGGGTGGCCGTCGCAGGCCGGGGTGAACGGCTTGGGCACCTTTTGGATATCCGGCACGTCCGAGAACGCGCCCCGCACCTGCAACCGCACCTCCTCGCCGGAGCCGATCTCCTGCGTGGGCGGCGTGGATGGATTGACGGAGAACAAATACACGGTTTCCATGGCTGGCACTCGGTGTCGGTGAACAGCGGAACAACGGGGTGGGGGTCGCATCGCTTGCGAGTCGTGCGCTGCAGGCCCCCCACGCCCCCCTTACACGGAGGTTTGCGTTGCTGGGACTGGAAGCTTACGCATACCGCGAAATTAGGACGATTGGAACCAGGGGGCTGCTCTGTGCGTGCGATTCGGTGCTTGGTGGCCCCACCTGGAAGGGAATGCACCGTCGTGCAACGGGGGGTGGGGAGGGGATTGGAGGGGGGGCGGCAAACCCCTCCCCCGCACCGCTACGCGGCGCTTCCCCTCCCCGTACACGAGACCTTTTCATAACTCGACTGTTAGGGCGCCGAGTGCGTAAT
>JACZVE010000212.1 GCA_022572825.1 SAR324 cluster bacterium | reverse complement strand
AGCCAGGAACGGGGGTAGAACGTGTTCACCAGCACGCCGTTCTCGTCGTAGAGGCGAATGGCGGGGCTGAGATGGGTGCGCCCCACGCGATGCCAGATGATCGCCACCTTTTCCCTTGAATCCAACGCCTCGCCGACGAATAGGTCCCTGTCGCTGCGCGAATCGAGAAAAGCGTAGACGGTCGCGTTGAAGGGAATGGGATTGGCCCGATTCAGCCAGCCATTGTCCTCCACCTCCGCATACAGCGGATCTTCCACTTCCAGTTGCGAGTAGCGGTCGAAGTAGCGTTGCAGTGTTTCCAGGACATCCGGCGGCCGCACCTCGGGCGGGAACAGACGCATTTCGGCGTGGGCGGGCGTTACGGCGCGAACCACGTCCAACTCGAGAACGTCGTTGTACCAAAAGACGCGGCGCACGGTGAACTCGCCGAA
Source organism: SAR324 cluster bacterium (assembly GCA_022572825.1). Lineage (GTDB taxonomy): Bacteria > SAR324 > SAR324 > SAR324 > JACQKK01 > JACZVE01. The sequence goes on along the minus strand of JACZVE010000212.1, from coordinate 5,534 downwards.
CACCTTGCCGTGCAGCTCCTCCTCGAGCGTCGCGCGATTGCCCGCGTAGGGCCCCTCATAGGTCACCGTCTCCGGCGCGACAGCATACAGCGCAAAGCGTTCGAAGGGCGAATTTTGCTTGAAAAAGATTTGTTCGAAGGTTTCCTGGCCCTCGATCGAGGCGAAGCCTATTACCCGCAGCTTCAGACGGGCGGAACCGTCCGCAGCCGCGCGCACCGATTTTATGGCGCCGGGTTGAATTTGAAGGATGAGTGGTTCCACCAATCGGGCGAGCAGCAATTCCCGCGCTTTTACCGATCGCGGCGGGAGCCGCACGGCTTTCCCCACCGCCTGATGCTCAAAGGACGCCAGCAGCATGCCGCTGCTTCTCTGATAGAGAAGCGCCCGCACCCTCGTCCCCGGCGCTCGTTCTCCTTGAGGGGCGCCAACCTGCCCGCGTTCGAAGCTGACGTACAGGATCGAGGTTCCACCAAATCGGCGGAGGAGGCGATTGCGCCCCTCGACGGATCCTCGTGGATCGGCAAGCACCGCTGCCGTGCGCCCGTCCACGGCCGCGGTGCGGGTCACATTGTAATTCAACAATGCCAGCCGCGCCGCGAGCCTTTCCTGAATGGCCGTGCGCAGACGCGTATCGCGCAGGATGGGATCGTCCGCGAAATACAGCAGGGATACGACAGTGGGCGGATCACTCCGCAGCGGCAGGGCCAGCTCGCGCAAATCCTGCGCCAGGAGGGATCGATTGATTCGTACGGAGAGGATGACCAAAAACCGGGTGCGGTCGACGGAGGGCTCCAGCCGTCGCACCCGGAAGGAACTGATGTAGCGGTTCAACCGATTGAGGATGCGCCTGCGCAACTCCTTGTCGAACAGCGTCACCCACTCTTCGGCCACCAGGTCCCGAATCAGACTCCCCAGCGCGCGTCGCTTGCCCTGGGCGATGCCCCGGCTCTTGGCGTCGTCCAGGTTGTCCTCGTAGACGGGCACCTCGGCCCGCGACACCTTTTCCACAAGCTGGGTCTGCGCCCACCCCACGCCTGCTCCGGACAGCCGGCCCGGCAGTCCCGAGAGCAATACCAGCGCGGCAAGGAGGAGTGCCCTACTTCGCATGGCTGGGCAGGGACAGGCGGCGCGGCTCAGGATCGCACATAGCTGCGCAGTTCATCCTTGAGCAGCCGGATCACGAGCAGCGCATCGGCGCCCGTAACGGGTTTCAGCGGCCCGAACACCCCGTTGATCTTGTCGGTGGGCTCCATGAGGCTGCGGCTGCTGACGGTCTGGACGGCGTTGAACCAGGGCACATCGCTGCGGACGTCCGCGAATGGGGAGGTCTGCCCGATAAATTTCGTCTTCAGACCCTGCTCGCCGGTTACCTTGACCAGGATGTCCTCCACCATCATGGCGAACTCACCCCTGCGCACCTTGTCGTTGGGATGAAACTTGTGGGCCGGATCGGGCTGCAGGCCGGCGACCCGCAGCCGCAGCACTTCCTCGATGTCAGCGCGCAGGGGATGATCATCGACGTCGGAGGCTTCGGGCGCCTTGACAACCTTGTCCGCCTGAAACTGCCGCTGGGTGGCAGGGGCCTTGAAACGCGTGTCGAAGCGCTGCGTGTTCCCGCGGGCGTAGAGCTTGTCCAGCCTCAGCTCCTCGATGAACAACGCGGCGATGTCCGCCCGCGAAATCGAATCCGCGAAGGCAATCACCCTTCCGTGCCGCGTGCCGGGCTCTGCCCGAATGATCTTCTGCACCACCGAAAGTTCCGCGTCCGCCTGACCTGTCTTGCTGGTGTTCATCCCCAGAACCTTGCGGTACAGGTCTTCCGCCTTCTTCATTGCAAAGGCGTCGCGGTAGGCGCGGGCCATGTAGAAGTGCGGGTCCGGATCGATCTGGCGGCGGTCGAGATCCACGGCGTCCTCGTAGTGATCCGCCGCTTCCGACAGCCAGTCGCGCGGGAGCTTGGTCAATCGGAAGACCCGGATGCCGGCGGTGTGAGCGGCGCGCTCCTCGTCATCGTTCTTGCTGTATTTCAAGGCCTCGTCGAGCAGATCGTCGGCCTTCTCGGCGAAGTCCTCGCGCTGATCCTCGGAAAGGCCCGGCTTGGCCGCCTCGTGCGCGACGACGATCGCCTTGCCCGCATAGGCCGGCCCGTGGTCCTTACCCAGGTCGATGGCAAGATCGAAGGAACGCTCCGCGTCGTCCCAGCGGCCTTTGTCGATGAAGTCGTGGCCCCGCAGGGTATGGTGCTCGGGGGTGTCCAGCCGGCCGACGGCTTTGCGCGGCTCCTTGGCGCACCCAGCGGCCAGCAGCACCGCCACGGCCGCCAGGAGGATCACATACGGAACAAATGACATGGCACTTATTTTCATGATGCCATGCTTCAAAATGCCTTGCTTCATAATGCCTCTCCCTGCAATTCGATCCGGGTTGATCCCATAGCCGTCGCCACTAATCCAGCACGATCATCACGCGGGCCTCCCGCAGAAAAGTCTGCTGCTGGGCGATGGCGCGGAGGGCATCGGCGTCGGCCTGGGAGATCACCAAATCGGCCTTGTTGGCCCCAACCGCCTGCTCTGCCTTGATCACGGCCGGATTGCCCTGCACACGGTCCGTGGCGGCGGCGGCCTCGATGCTTTTGACATAGCCCACCATCCCCTGTGACACCGAGAATTCCCGGCTCACGTAGGCCGAGCCGTACACCTCGCGCTCCTGGGGATCGTAGACTTTCGGCGCCAATGCCGGCTGGATGCCGGTGCCACGCGCGTCGATGATCAGTCCGGTGTAGGCCTGCGAGGTATCGAGAGCGGAGCCGGCCGGGGAACCCAACGGGCCGCCCAGCTCGCGCGGCGGGCCCTGAGTATCCAGATACAGCTCCTCGGGAATGATTTCCCGCAGGCGCGCCTCCAGCTTCACCTGCACGCTGCCATCGGAAAAGTAGCGGGGGCGTTCGACCGGCCGAATTCCGAACAGGCGGCCTTGAATGCTGGTCTGCACCGTATCGCTGGCCACCATCGCGCCCTGGAGATCCGTGGCGGTGTTGAGATTGACCCCCTTGATGAGCTCCAGCAGGTTGCGGGCGGCGTCCAGCCGGGCTGCCCGCGTGGCGCTGATATTCTTCTGGGCAGCCGTCTTGGCCCAGGTCGCGGGGGCGCCGGATCCCACGGCGATGGCCAGGCCGTTGTTCCAATCCACACAGGCCTGCTCGCTAGGCTGCGTACAGCGGGCATCGATCGAGCCTTGCTGGTTGCCTTGCCCCCAGGACAGGACCGGTACGAAGATCAGCACGCCGGCAAGCCAAAGGGCCCTCTTCATGTTTGCACTCCGGACAAGTGAAAATTGCGGCGATGGATCGAACTTCCTCTCGGGGAAACCGCGCTTCCAAGCAAATCAGGGGAATTAGATTACCATATTTCGCCTGACGGCGTCACTTAATTTGCGCGCAGCGCTCCGGCATGGGATTGGCAGTGCGGGGATTGAACCCGAGCGCCAGCGTTGACAATCCGCCCACCGCACCGATAGCTTTGCCCTGAAAACAAGCGTCGCCGCGTCGGTATCGGCCGCCGGGGTGCGGCGTGCCGCCATCGCAAGGCGCTCCCGCACCGCGTCGCCAGGGGGGGCTTGCATCCCGCCATGGTTGCCGCTTCAGGTCCCGCCCACATGTTTGACACCTTACGCCGCACCTATCGCTTTCGGCTGCCCCTGAAGTACGGCTGCAACCCGCACCAGCAGCCGGCGGCTGTCTACATGGAAGGCGAGCGCGAGCTGCCCTTCGCCGTACTGAACGGCAAGCCGGGTTATATCAACCTGCTGGACGCGCTCAACGCGTGGCAACTCGTGCTGGAGCTCAGGCAGGCGTCCGGTCTGCCCGCCGCCGCCTCCTTCAAGCATGTCAGCCCGGCCGGCGCCGCCGTGGCCGTGCCGCTGAGCAGGGAACTTCGGGCCGTGTACGAGGCGGGCGATGAGCCCCTGTCGCCGCAAACAGCCGCCTACCTGCGGGCGCGGGGGGCGGACCCCATGTCGTCTTACGGTGACTTCGCCGCCCTGAGCGATCCCGTGGACGAGGCCACCGCACAGGTGTTGAAGACGGAGGTGAGCGACGGCATCATTGCCCCCGGTTACGAAGGAGAGGCGCTGAGCGTCCTCAAACGGAAAAAACAGGGCGCCTTCATCGTGCTCGAGGCCGACCCGGCATACCGGCCGCCGGAAAACGAGCTGAAAGAGGTGTTCGGCGTTACCTTCGCCCAACGCCGCAACGATGCCCGTATCGGCGCGGAGCTTCTGGGGCGGGTGGTCACTGCCTCAACGCGGCTGCCGCCGGAAGCCATTCGCGACCTGCTGGTGGCCGCGATCACGATCAAGTACACGCAATCCAACTCGGTCGGCTACGCCCTTGACGGACAGATGATCGGTGTCGGGGCGGGGCAGCAGAGCCGAGTCGATTGCACCAAGCTGGCCGGCCGCAAGGCGGAAATCTGGTGGCTGCGCCACCACCCGAGCATCGTCGGGCTGCCCTTCAACAGCGGTGTGAAGCGCGTGGATCGCACCAACGCCCGCGTGCGCTATATCGAGGGGGATTTCACCCCCCCGGAATACGCACAGTGGCTGCCGCTGTTCGAGCAAACTCCGCCTCCCCTGGAGCCGCGGCAAAAGGAGGAATGGATCGCCGGTCTCAAGGGGGTGAGCCTGGCCTCCGACGCCTTCTTCCCCTTCCGCGACAGCATTGACCAGGCCGCGAAACGGGGCGTAACATATATCGTACAACCTGGTGGAAGCGTCGCGGATCAGGCAGTGATCGCGGCTTGCGACGAGTACGGCATGGCGATGGCCTTCTCCGGTCTCAGGTTATTCCACCATTAGTGGGCTCAGCGGAGGGCAGGCCACCCGCGCGGCCCGGCCGCACCCCCACGGCACCCACATTCAGGGCGATCATGGAACGGACGTCGACCCGGGCAACACAAACGGCTCCGCGGCGGATTGTCATCACCGTCGATCACTTCGGGTTCGCCAACATCGAAGCGTGGATGAACATCATCCGCAGCTACAAGGCGGTGCACCCCAATCACGAGGTGACCCTGCTGTACCAGGGGGAGGCGACGAAGAACGTCCAGTACCTGTTCAAGCTGGGCAAACCGGTCAACCGTGACGGATTCGAATTGGTCGTTGCTGCCCCGGCCGAGGAGCAAAAGGACGTCGCGAAGTTGTACCGGCTGCTGGTGGAGGGAGCCGGTGCCGATTATCAAAAGTTCCTGGATCGGGAGCTTTATCGCACGCTGAAGCTGTTTTAGTGTACGAGGCGCTCGATTCGAATTCGCATTCAAATTGAGGTGAATGTTGCTTGAGTGAAACGCTGCGAGTCTCGCGTTTCTCCCTGCGAGTCTCGCGTTTCTCCCTGCGAGTCTCGCGTTTCTCCCTGCGAGTCTCGCGTTTCTCCCCTTCTCCGGCCCCTCCCTGCTATTCAGTGCCTCTGCTTGTTCTGTCTCCCCGCCTTCTGGAAAGCGCTTGACCTGCTCGGTCCCGGCGGTTGTGCCGACGCCGGA
>JACZVE010000211.1 GCA_022572825.1 SAR324 cluster bacterium | reverse complement strand
TTTCTATTCGGCAGAAATCGTCATTACATTAGCCTTGCGCCGCAAGATGCCCGCATCAGCGGCCCATCTATGAGAGATCAATCAATATTCGAGCCAATCGACCGGTGCAGGTGTGCGATCTGCTTAAAGACGTGCGGTGATGCGCGGGGCGCAGGAATCCTCTGGCGACGCGCCGATCCGGTCTTCCGTCCTCGAGCCGATGTCATGTCGGTGGAAGGCGCGGGGCCCGGAGTCGGGCGAACCGGCCCGATCGCCGCCCAACCCGGTTTGGCCGGCGGCGGGTCACCATGGGCGAGCATATCGCCCACAGGTGCACTCATGTTTTGACGATTCAAGACGATAAGGAATTTGACGCTGGAATTTTGAGAAGCGTACGAAGGTTATTGAGGCTCATACCGATTCGCTATTGTCCTATCCGGCAGACCATGATGCCTCGGCAATTTGGACATACGAGCTTTGCCATGCTGGTAGTGCTCAGTGTGCTTCTCGGCGCCTGTGGGGACGACAGGGCGGTGACGACGCTTGCCGTGTGCGAATCCAGCCCGGCGCTGGGAACGAGCTGCGGGGGAGGAAATGTATTTGAAATCAACTACCAGAACCAGGGCACCGTCCTGATTGCCGCCGGCAGCGATGAATCCGCCGCGGATTATAAAACCGCTGATACGGATACCGTGAACGCCGAGGATGCGAACGACGAGCGAAACAACACGGGCACGTTCGATGCCGGTCACCCGGCTGCGTTCGCCTGTCAGGGCCTCGAGTCCGGTGCTACGACGACTGGTATCTGCCGGCCCTGAACGAGCTGTTGGCACTGTATAATAACCAGTCGAGTGTAACGGGCATTTCCGCCGTAAGTTATTGGTCGTCCACCGAAGACGCCACGGTGACACGAGCCCAGACAGTGGACATGTCCACCGGTGCCCTCGCTACACCGATGAAGAGCACCCTGTTCATCAGTCGCTGCATCCGCCGAATCACGCCCTCCCCCTTCATTAACTAACGGGGTCGCCGCCCCACCGGGATGCCAGGCAGGCGATTGCACCCATCGGCCTGGGGCTGCGCCTGCGCCTCCAGGGCGATTGTTCGTGCCGCGACGGATGGCCCCGGCGGAACCGTTGCATTCCCGGCCGAGGATTGCCCGTCCCATCCGCCCTCGCGACGTGTCCTCACCTGGCCTGATCTCCCCGGGGGGTGCAAGCGCGATGATCCAGCGCTTGCCCCATAGCCCTTAACGACCACCCCGAGCATCCGGTGTCGCTCGCCGTTTGGCCCGTCGGGTCAGGCAAGGCGGCCCGCATTGGCCCAACGCTCCACGATCGTCCGGTACAACGAATGCCGGCCACCGCCGATGGCGGCTGGCGGTGCCAAATTGCGACACCCGCGCCGGCCCGCCCGCTATCCTGTGGATCATCAAATAAATAATCGCTGGACACGGAGTCCTTGGTTATTTTTTATCGTTAATTGAAGTAGGATGAATTAGATTCGAATCCGGCTGGTGAAGCGTTCGCATCACCACGGGCGATTCCAGTCAATGCAGGGGGGATCATGGATGGATTCCGGCAGTCCCGCGCCGCCCTGCGCAGCGAGATGGAACTGCTGCGGCGCCGCGTTGAGCAGCTCGAGGAAAGCGGCGAGCAATACCGCGAGCTCGTCGAAGGGTCCATCGAAGGGATCATCGTATATTCCGGGCCGCTCTTATCCGCAAACCTGGCCGCGGCCCGCATATTCGGCTATGACTCGCCGGTTGAGCTGCTGAGCCGCGCGCACTTTCACCAGTTGTGGGCTCCGCACGAACGCTCCAGGTTGCAACGATTCGAATCCCCCCACCTCGCCGAAGAAGAAAAACCGGCTACTTTTGAAGCGCAGGCCGTGCGCAGCGACGGAGCATTGATATGGCTCCACACCTATGTTCGCAAGCTGCGCTGGGATGGACGGACGGTCAGCCAATGCAGCTTTATCGACATCTCCCAGCGCAAGCGGGCCGAGCAGGAGCTGCGCAACAGCCAACGCCTCCTGCACGCGGTGATCGACACGGTTCCCGACGCGATCGGGGTCAAAGACGCCTCAGGCCGATACGTGGTCGTCAACAAAGCCATGGCGGAATACTACGGCACCACGCCCGAACGGCTGATTGGGCTGAGCACGGAGCAGTTGCCTGGGCTCGGGGAAGGGGAAAAAAAGTTACTGCTCGGCATGGACGAACAGGTCCTGGAAGCCGATCAGCCTGCGGAGTTTGCGGAGGTCGAGTTTCGGGGGCCGGAGGGGCGGCAAGGCTGGCGCCACCTGGTCAAGTTGCCCCTGCACGACGATGAAGGAAACATCATCGGCATCGTCGGGATTTCGCAGGACGTGACCGGCCGCCGGCAAGCCGAGGCGGAGATCTCCAGGCTGGCGGCCGCCGTCGAGCAGGCCGGGGACGCAATCTTCGTGACGGACCTGGACGGCACCATACAGTACGTCAATCCGGCATTCGAACGGATAACCGGCTTCACACGCGAAGAGGCGATCGGCCAGACTCCCAGGATTCTCAAAAGCGGCAAGCACGACCAGGCGTTTTATGCCGCGCTGTGGGAGACCATGAAACACGGCGAAGTCTGGAAGGGGCGATTTACCAATCAAAAAAAAGACGGCACGCTTTACGAGACCTATTCCACCCACTCGCCGATTCGGAATTCCCAAGGGCAGGTCGTTCACTACGTTTGCGTGCAAAAAGACATCACCCAGCAGGTTCAGATCGAAGACCAGCTTCGCCGCGCCCAGCGCTTGGAATCGCTCGGCACGCTGGCGGGAGGAATTGCCCACGATTTCAACAACATTTTGATGCCCATCATGGGCTTCGCCGAAATCTTGCTGGAGGAGGTGCCAGCGGAGAGCCCGCAACAAGCCTGGCTGAAAATCATCCATGAAGCGTCTCATCGGGCAAAGGATCTCATTTCACAAATTCTCTTGTTCAGCCGCCGGACGGACAGCCAGAAGAAATCCGTACCGCTCAAGCCGGTGGTTCTGGAGGTGAGCAGATTTCTCAAATCGACCCTGCCGCGCACGATCGTCATTCATGAGATCGTGCGCGACGAGGGGATGACGAACGCGGATCCGTCGCAGGTGCATCGGGTCGTGATGAATCTGTGCGTGAATGCCGCCCAGGCGATGCCCAATGGTGGCGAATTGACGCTTTCGCTGGACCGCGTGCACCTGGATGAGTGCGAATGCTATCTCGGACAGACGTTGTCCGGTCCCCACGTCCGCCTCTGCGTCGCCGATACCGGTGTGGGGATGGACGAGGAGGTGCTGGCGCATATTTTCGAACCGTTCTTCACCACCAAGAGCGTCGGGGACGGAACCGGGTTGGGGCTTTCCACCGTATATGGGATCGTGCAGGATCACGGGGGCGGAATTCGTGTGACCAGCCGACCGGGCCGCGGCACCGCATTCGACGTATTCTTCCCCGCCATGGAACCGGCACAAAATCGAATCGACGTCACTGCCGTGGACCTTCCCGGAGGCGGCAATTCCATCCTCTTCATCGATGATGAGCAGTCCATAGCCGATTTGGGACGGGAAGCGCTCCAGCGGCTGGGTTATCGGGTAACCGCCTTGACCGATAGCACCACTGCGCTGGAGATCTTCAGGGCAGACCCGGGCCGCTTCGATCTGGTCGTTACCGATCAGACCATGCCGGATATTACCGGCGATCAACTAACGCGCGAGTTTCGCAGCATCCGGCCCGACATACCCATCATTCTGTGCACCGGCTACAGCGAGTCCATCACGCCGGAGCGGGCTGCCGCGCTGGGCATCAACGAGTTCGCGTACAAGCCGGTCGGAGCGAGCAGTCTGGGGCGCCTGGTACGCGCCGTATTGGATAGGAAAGGGTGATCCTGGACCCCCCGCTGGCGTCGGGCAATGGGGAGCATCCCGGAGTTGCGAGGCCCTCTTGCCGGTATTGGGCTTGAAATGAGGCCGGAATCGCGCCAAGGTGGCGGGACCGTGCGGAGCATGGCTTAAAGCGGCGCACCGGCGGACCTGTTTCAATCGGCTCCGCGTCTGGCCATGCTGCTCTACGGCAGTTGCACTACGGCAATGGGGGGTGAGCGACAGCTTGAGCAGCGACATGTCAAATCAGAAATCCTCCGACAAGGACCAGGCTGCTTCGAACCTGGTTGGCCCCGAACGCCGCGATAATCCGGACCGTCGCAACGACGGCGCCAGTTTGGACCAGCACAGAAGGGCCGGTATCGGGGAAGCGACGGCCGATCGCCGCGCCAAAGACCGGCGCATCAGTGACCGCAGGAAACGCCAGGAACGGCGCAAGCGCAATTGGCAGTAGTTCGCTCCCACAATCAGTCCCGAACAGCCAGCATTGCCGCGAAGGAGCCGTCGCCGAAGCCGCTCTTGTTCCGGATCGCTGATTTCCCTGCGAGGCACACTTGCGGGCCTCCCGTTGGCTGGCTCAATTTCGTTCTTGGCGGGCGCCGCCGGCTGTCCCCGACCCAACCCCGGCGTCGGCGTACGAGGCCACGACACGGGGCGGGATCTGCAGGTCCTCTTGCCTGCCCGACGATAGGCCTCCGATGTCCACGTCGCGATCTTGGGTCGAAACGGTGCGGCGGCTGAACAAACGCTTCAACTATGCACTGAGCAGGCTGCTGGGAATCTGCCTGATCCTGCTGTTCATCGGCGCCTTGTTTGTTCTGCTGTATTTCTGGTTCAAGCTGATGGATCCCTATGGGTAGGCCGATGCAGGCGCCCTGGGGCATGCGCCCCGGCAGCGGCGCTCCGGCGTTCGCCCGGCACGCCGCGAAAATTCCTGCTGCCGGGGGAGCGATTGCGGGCATTCCGCGCCACTCTCCTCTGCATCCGGTGCGGTTGCGGGGTGGCAAGTCACCGGCTAAGCTGCCGAGTGAACAAACGCCTGCGCCCCAAGCGACCCGACGCACAGGGAGCCAATGAGATTGCGGCCGCCCCTTCGCGGCCATCGGGTCTGCCGCAGCCGAAAGACAGCCACATGCAAACGCAACCCCGCTGCACACCGGGATTCATGATCCGTCATGCCGTAGCCGCGGATGTGCGGCTGATCCTGGATTTTATCCGCAAGCTGGCGGAATACGAGCGGCTGGCGCAGGAAGTGGAAGTGAATGAAGCGGGCTTGCGGAAGTTGTTGTTCGGCGAGCGGGCCTTTGCGGAGGTCATCTTTGGGGAATCCGAGGGGCGAGCGGTCGCGTTTGCGCTGTATTATCACAACGTCTCCACCTTCGCGGGAAAGCCCGGACTTTACCTGGAGGATATATTCGTGAATCCGGAGGCGCGGGGCAGAGGCTTTGGAACGGCGATGATGATCTACCTGGCCAAGCTCGCGGTCGAGCGCGGTTGTGGCCGATTCGAGTGGTCCGTCCTGGACTGGAACCGGAACTCGATTGAATTTTATAAAAAGCTCGGCGCCCAACCCATGGACGACTGGACGGTTTACCGCCTGGCCGGAGCGGCACTGGGGCGGCTGGCGGCTGAACCGCACAAGGTGCGGCCGTGACGGCGCTTGATCCGCTGCGCTAGCCCAATACCTCCCGCAGCTGTTTTTGGATGGTGGCGTAGGTAAACGGCTTCTGCAGAAATCCCGCGATCTCCTGCTCCGCAAAGCGCTCCCGCAGCTCCGCCTCGCTGTAACCGCTCATCACGATCACGCGCGGCCTTTCCGCACGGCCGGCGGCCAGACGCCGCAAGGTTTCCTCACCGCTGATGCCCGGCATCTTCGCGTCGAGCAGCACCACGCGAAATTCACCGCCGTGCTTTTCGAACCCCTGCACGGCTTCCTCGCCGTTGGAGGCTGACAGAACATCGAAGCCCAGCTTTTCCAACACGCGTTGCAGGAGATCGCGGACACTGGGCTCATCGTCAACCAGGAGCACCGGCCCGGCGGCGCGCCACGGTGCGTCGGTGGCTTCCGGCGATGCCCGCCGCACACGTAGCGAGCCTTCGGGCAGGTACACCGCGAAGGCACT
>JACZVE010000210.1 GCA_022572825.1 SAR324 cluster bacterium | reverse complement strand
CGGGTTTTCGGCATGATGGATGCGCTTTTCGGCCTCGTACAGGTGCATGCGGCCCGATTCGACGACCAGGAAGGGCACGGCCGGCTTGTATTGCACCATGTCCAGCGTATCCGTCGCCTTGTACAGATAGGCGCCCAGCGTGTTCTCGCTCGACATATTCAGCGAGATGGCGACGTTGCCTTGATTGTCCGCATCGACCAGGACGATCTCCCGGCCGGGATTGGCGGTGGCGTACTGATGGCCCAGGGCGATGGAGAGTGTGGTCTTGCCGGTGCCGCCCTTGGCGGAGAGAATGGCGATGTTGATCATGGCATCCGTGCCCTGCGTTGGCTTCCTTGCCTCCGCCGCGTGACTCCCTCAGCGGTGGGAAGCGGGCGACGGGATTCGAACCCGCGGCCCTCAGCTTGGGAAGCTGATGCTCTACCGGCTGAGCTACACCCGCGACGCTACCCGACGGCGCCTGCAGGCGCCGTAATCAGAATTAGGCAAATCACGCCGGGGAGTCAAGAGAGCATGGGGGCTTTCGCGCGGGCGACCCGTTGCCGTCTCGGCGCAACCATGTCACAGTGCGGCAAAGTACGGTGCAGGGAGGCCCGATTGTTTCACGTGAAACGTTGATGGCGCACTTGCAGGTCATCGCCTTGGATGGCCCAGGCGGCGTCGGAAAAAGCAGCACCGCCCGGGCGCTGGCCGATCGGCTGGGGTATTTCTTTCTATCCTCGGGCAGCATCTACCGGGCAATCGCCTGGAGCGCCCTGCGGCGGGGCTGGCGCAGAGGCGAGCCGCTGGCGGAGGGTCTGCTCGACGAGGTGCGTATCGATGTCGGAGCAGGCGATGCGCTGCGGGTGGACGGCGAACCCATCGCGGAACGACTCGGCAGCGACGCCATCTCGGAAGCAACCTCGCTGTTGAGCACGCTTCCCGACGTGCGCGAGTTGTCCAATCGCGTGCAGCGGGCAACGGTGGCGGGCATTGCCGAGGAAGGACGTTACCCTGGCGTGGTTCTTGAAGGACGGGACATCGGCACGGTGGTATTTCCGCAGGCCCGGCACAAGTTTTTCATCACGGCCAGCGTGGCGGTGCGTGCCGAGCGGCGCTTCGCGGAGCTGACGCGCACGGACCCGGCGCTGACACTGGAAGCGGTCACGCGCGCCTTGCAGGCGCGGGACGAGCGGGATTCCAAGCGCGCCATTGCACCGCTGAAACCGGCCAGCAGGGCCATAGTCATCGATACGTCGTCACTTAGTGCGGATGAGGTTGTGGAGGCGATGCTGCGCGAAATCCAAGGCGAAGCCTAGCAGCGCCACACCTGTGGCGGAATCGCTACAAAGGGGAACGCTCCGATCCTTATGAAAGCCGTTATTCTTGCCGCGGGACGCAGCGAGCGGCTGATGCCGTTCACGGAAACGCGGGCCAAGCCGATGATTCGGGTGGCGGGCCGCACGATCCTGGAATACATGACGGCGGCCCTGCGCGACAGCGGCATTCGGGATATCCTGCTGGTCGTCAACCACAAGCGCGAGGGGATCCAGGAGTACCTCGAGCACGGCCATCGCTTCGGACTGAATATCGAATACATCCTGCAGGATCCCATCGATGGCATCGGTTCGGGTCTGCGCCGGTGCGAGCAGGAGCTCGGGGGCGAGCCGTTTCTGCTCGTATACGGCGACGTTTTGACGACGGGAAAACCCTTCGAGGAGATTCTGCGACAATACACGGATTCCGGCGGGGCTGTCGCGGCGCTGTCGCTCCCGCCGTCCTCCCGGGAGTTCGGCAACGTCTATCTCAACAACGAAATGCGCATCACGCGGCTGGTGGAAAAACCCAGTGATCCGCACCTGGCCAACTATGTGTTCGCGGGCATCTATCTGCTCCCGCCCACGATCTTCCAGGTACTGGATCATTGCAACAATGACATCGAGCAGACCTACCAGACGCTGATTCAGGAAGAGAAGTTTCACGGCACCCTCTGGGAGGGCGGCTGGATCGATATCGGCCGTCCCTGGCAGATTCTCGAGGCCAATCGCATGTTGATGGACCAGTGGAGCGGCGCGGAGATTCACGACACAGCCCGGCTGGAAGGCAACGTGCACATCCTTGGATCCGTTCACATCGAAGCCGACGTCGTGGTCGGCAGCGGCTCGGTTCTAAAGGGTCCCTGTTACATCGGGCGGGGCAGCTACGTGGGCAACAACACCCTGATTCGGCAATACTCGTCACTGGGACCCGAGTCAGTGGTGGGTTATGGGACCGAACTGAAAAACTGCGTGCTGTTCGGCAAATCGGTGCTGGGTCGTCTTTCGTTCATCGGGGACAGCGTTATCGGCGAACGGGTGCACCTGGGATCCGGTGTGACGACCGTGAATCACTACGAGGATGACCGGCTGGTGGAAATGCAGAGCGAGGACGGCCCGATCTGCACCGGTATGACAAAGGTAGGGGCGTTCCTCGGCGACGACGTGGTGGTGGGCGCGCGGCACGTGCTCGCGCCTGGAGCCCGCATCAAAGCGGGGACGTCCATCGACGACATGATCACACAACGATCCATCCTGTAGGGGCGCGATGTGCGGGATTAGCGCGGTAACCGGCACCGAGAACGTTGTGCAGATCCTTTACGAGTCCATTCGCAATCTGGAATACCGGGGCTACGACTCTTGCGGCCTGGGAGTCGTCCACAACGGCGAGGTCGCCGTGCGCAAAAACGTGGGCGGCGTGGAGGAGGTCAAACAGCGTGAGCACCTGACCTCCATGCGAGGCAAAGCCGGCATCGCCCATACCCGGTGGGCCACGCACGGCAAAGTAACCCAGGTCAATGCCCATCCCCATTGTTCGATGGACGGCCGCATTTCCGTCGTCCACAACGGAATCATCAACAATTACCAGGAATTACGCGCCGAACTGCGAGCGTGCGATGTCATCTTCGAATCAGAGACCGACACGGAGGTGCTGGCGCACCTGATCGCTCTGGCCTATGCGGAATCGGCAGATGTGGAAGCCGCCTTCCTGGCGGCCGTCAAGCGGCTCGAAGGGTCTTTCGCATTTTGCATGGTCACCTCCCATCGGCCCGACACGATCTTCTGTGCCCGGGAAGGATCGCCACTGGTGCTGGGCCTTTCCCGGCAGCGCAACTTCGTCGCCTCTGACGTTAACGCCTTCCTTCAGCACACGCGCGATGCCGTTTTATTGGAGGACGGCGAGTACGCGGTCGTGACGCCCCAAAGCGCTGTCGTCCGCAAGATTGCGGACGGAAGCCGCGTGAGGCGAAAGCCGATCAAGGTGGAGTGGGACGCCGAGACCTCCCGCAAGGGGGGCTACGCCCATTACATGCTCAAGGAGATCTTCGAGCAGCCGCAAACCCTCCTCAACGCCCTTAACGTACCCCGCAGCGACGTGGAACGATTCGCCGGCCAGATGCATGACGCCCGGCAAACGTACCTGATGGGGGTCGGAACGACGCAGTATGTAGCTCTGACCGGTCAGTACTTCTTCTCGCAATTGGCCGGGCGTTTCGTGCCTGCCGTCAGTGCGGACGAGTTCGAGGGGCTTGCCGTTATCGCTCCGGAGGATCTGCTGATTTCCATCTCTCAGTCGGGCGAGACATACGACACACGGCGCGGAGTGGCGCATGCCAAGAGGTGCGGCGCGCGAACCGCAAGCATTGTCAATGTGATGGGCTCCTCGCTGAGCATGATGACCGATTCAGTGATCATGCAGGGCTCCGGACCGGAAATCTGCGTGGTCTCGACCAAGGCGGCGCTGGCGCAAATGGTGATTTTAATGCGGATCGCACTGGAATTGGGCCGCCGCACCGGGCACATCGATTCCGCCGTCTACCGTGCTCACTATAACGATCTGGAATCGTTTCCCGATATCGTGCAGATTTCCCTCAACGAGCGGTCGGGATTCGTCCGCAATCTGGCGGAGCGGATCGTGAGTTACGCCAACTGTCTCGTGCTGGGCCGCGGTGTGTATTACCCCATCGCGCTGGAGGCGGCATTGAAGATGAAGGAGGTCACCTATCTCCACGTGGAAGGCATGCCGGCCGGCTTTCTCAAGCACGGCACCCTTGCGCTGGTGGACGACACCATGCTGTCGTTGCTGATGCTCCCGCCACCGCGGCAAAGGGAGCTACATCAGCAGACACTCTCCGCGCTGGAAGAGATCAAGGCCCGCGGCGGCCCCGTCTTCGGATTGGTCTTCGAGGACGACGAGCGGGCGAAGAACCTGCTGGATCATTATCTCGAGCTTCCCGTCGTGTCGTGCACGGTTGCTCCGTTTCTGCAGCTCATCTTTGCCCAATTGCTCTCCTATTTCTCCGCGCTCAAGCTGGGGCGAAGCATCGACAAGCCGCGCAACCTGGCCAAATCCGTGACGGTCGGTTAGGACTTGATCACGGTACGTGACGGCCGCGATCCCGCCTCGGATGCTTCGCGCCCGGTGCGTCATGAGTAAATTATTGTTCGAATTTGCGAATGCCACCGCGCCGCGGCGCACGATCCCCTGACGTGAAGTATCCGTGTTCGCCGTGTTCTCAGCCAATCGGCCAGGAAAATCACCGTGGGCGGCCGCGCGGCAATCCCTCCGCGCGCCAGGAAATCCATCAGCGGATTATATCCGGAGAAAAGGATGATGCCGGACCGCCGCGGCAACGGTGCACGTGGCCAGGGAGCCGTAATCCAAGCTTGCCTGCTGGCCATCTTGCTGGCGATCGGCGCAGCACACGCAGCGCAGGCCAGGGAGGGCGTTTATTTCACAGTGGGGGCGGCCGGCCAGTCCATCTCGGGCGATCTGGAACGCTCGCAGCGAATCTCCGGTGGGGCGGGAATTGGCGAGCTTCGCGTGGGCAAACCGGATGCGGGCAATGGATTCGCCGTCGGCGGAGGGTTTGGATTGAGTCGGAATCTGACACTGGACCTGCTCCTGGCGGTTACCAAGCACGACACGCTGTTCGATGAGGGCACCGATCCACCACTGGCCGGCGAAGCCAAGCTGACGTCCGTTTTGGTCAGCGTCAAGCTGGTTGCGCCCGTGGGCGAACTGCTGGAGTTTTTCGGCCGCGTCGGGCTTGGGGGCTATGAGCTGGAATACGAGCAGATCAATTTCCCGGACGGCGTGGCCGTTGACGACGCGCGCTTCAGCGGCCGTGGTGGCGCGCTGGGCATCGGCGTTGAGGTGATCTTCGATTCGTGGGGCCTGGAGTTCGCATACACGCGTCATCGCGCGAGCCTGGATTCGGTGGATACGCTGAATTTCCCGAGTGATTTCGATCCGTCCCTGTCCATTGCCATCGACACGGCGACGGTGTTGTTCATCTATCATTTTCAATAATCGCCAAAATAATAATTGCCATCGCCAGCTGGTCCCAGATCGCGGGCCGACACGGCTCTGCAAGCCCCCGCAATTGAGGCCCCTTGACGTTAAACACCCCTTCGGTGGTCTTCAACCGCCCCTCCTCATACCCGTTGCGATGGCCCGAGCAGCGCTCCGATCGCCCGTAGCGGCCTCTTCTCAGAAACCCGGCCTGATCTTCTTCCAACGGCTGTTGAATGACCCGCTCGCTGGAAAGCCGAACCCTTCGGCTCAACAGTTCGCCTCCAGCCACCTGCTCATCGGTGTCCGAACGCACATCAACAATCCCTTGAGCTTTCTCGGGGCAAGGCGCGATCCTTTTCATGGCGTGCGGTGCTCCTGGCTGGTTGTTGGAATTAGATTTCTCTCAAAATCCTCATACCAAACGAAGCGCCGCATGTCGCTTCAAGTTTTTACAGGAGTTTTAGCGCATTACCAACTGTCATGCCAGTTACGCACGCAGACTGTTCTACTCACCCTCACCGAGTGCCCGCCGGGCGGTGGGGATCCGCCCGACGGGCGGGCCGTGGCCGGCTTCCCCCATGCGGCGTGCATGCTCGATTGGTTTTCGGCAAACACGATGCGATTTTTCTGTTGAATACCTGTCGAAATTCTGGTTTTCTGCCAGAGGCGCTACGTGTAGGGATAGAGACCTG
>JACZVE010000209.1 GCA_022572825.1 SAR324 cluster bacterium | reverse complement strand
CGCGGGCACCTGGCTGCGGCAGCCCGACGGCAGGCGCCACTCGCCGTCCAGCCGGGAAGGCTGCACGCTCTGGGTCAAGGGCGGCCACCTGCCTGCCACGGGAAGCCATTAGGCAATAATTGGCGGAACCTCACCCCCCGGCCCCCTCTCCCGCGGGAGAGGGGGAGCACCGCGCCATTGGTAAGCGATGCCCAAGGGCGGGGGGTGAGGTGGTTTTTCGCCGCACCGCGAACACGACAGCAGGTTCATTGCCCCGCCCCGTTTGCTGAGCTAAAGGAATAGCCACCTAAACAAATCGGCTTGACTGCGCCATAATAGGGAACCAATAATGAGTTCCCGCGAGGCAAGCCGGCACGATCTCGCCCGGTTTTGTCCTTGCGGCGATTCGATTGCGGAGAGGGCGAATAAGCGTGAGCCATACAAATACTAGTGGGCTACACCGAACAGCGGACACCTATTTGATCCGCAACCATCTGCTTACCGACGTGGTTCCTGCCTCCGACGGGCCGATATTCGAGCGAGCCGAAGGTTCCGTGATCTGGGACACCGAGGGAAAGGCCTATCTGGATTTCAATTCGGGGCAAATGTGCTCCGCCCTGGGCCATAACAATCCGCGCGTGGCCCGCGCCATCCACCACAGCTCGACCACGCTGACTCACGCCAGTTCAGTCTATTACAACGTACCGCAAATCAAGCTGGCGAAGATGCTGGCGGAAACCCTCACTGCGCCCCTGAAGCGCTCGATGTTCATCCAATCGGGGGCGGACTCCAACGAGGCCGCGGTGCTGTTTGCCCGGCGTCACACGCGCTGTAGTGGAATCGCCGCGTTTCATCTCAGCTTTCACGGGTACACTGACGTGACGCGGGCCATCAGCTACTGCGCGACGGGCCCCGGTTATGGCCCCACACTTCCGGACCTGTACGCGATCCCCACACCGTATGCGTATCGCGCGGCGAATGCCGATGCGGAGCCGGAGTGGTGGCGCCCGTTGCTGACGGTCGGCTTCGAGCTTTTGGATCGGCAATGTCCCGGCAATCTGGCCGGCGTGATTGTCGAGCCGCTGGTCAGCGCCGGCGGCGTGATTGAAATGCCGCCGGGCTACCTTGCGGCATTGCAGCAGGAGGTACATTCCCGTGGGGCCCTGCTCATCTTTGACGAGGCGCAAACCGGGCTGGGCAAGCTCGGCACCATGTATGCCTATCAGCAAGAGGGCGTCGTGCCCGATATCGTGACCCTGTCGAAGCACTTCGGCGGCGGAATCGCCTTGAGCGTCATGATCACCTCCGATGAGATCGAGGAGAAGGCATTGGATGGCGGATTGACGTTCGGCCACTCCCATTCCTCCGATCCCATCGCCTGCGCCGCGGGACTGGCAAGCCTGGAAGAAATCATCGAAAACGATCTTCCCCACACCGCGCAGACGATCGGCCGGGCCTGGCAGGCACGCATGCGGGATCTGCAAACGCGCTGCGAAATGATCGGCGACATCCGCGGGAGAGGCCTGCTGCAGGGGGTTGAACTGGTGCGCGATCCCTCCACCAAGGAGCCCGCGGCCGAGGAGGCGGCGCAAATTTTCCAGATCTGTCTGAAGCAGGGATTGCTGTTCTCCGTGCGCGGACCGCACAAGAACGTTCTCCGGTTCGTTCCGCCCTTTACGACCACGGAAGCCCAGCTGGATCAGGCCAGCGAAATTCTCGCAAACGCCATCGGCAAGGCGTTCGGAAACTAGGGGAGCCGGCGCGGGGGGGTGCTGCTAAAGCCATAACCGCCGGTCACGTCCGTGGCCGCGCGGAAATTTTGAACTATCCGAATGGGAGTATAGCCATGAAGATGCAAATGAGGTTTTCCAAAATTTTAAATGCCTATGCCATCAGCTCAGCAAGGGTGATCGGTTTTGCGACCAAACACGCCGTCAGCAATCGAGAGGTGAGCGTCGGTTCCCACGAGCGGCGATTGAACCGGTAACAATACTCGTCCAGATAGGCTTGGAGGTACTTGTGACTGACGCCGTGGTAGGTCCCGAGCAGGAATCGCTTGGCGTTGGCAATCGCGATGTGCACCCAGGGCAGCTTTTCATGGGCTTGGTTTGGGGGCACGATCTCGGCGTGGTGGTCATGGCCGAGGGCTTCCAGGCCGTTGTAGGCGTTCAAACCGTCGGTGTGGATATGCTGACCGGGCGCGATCTTGGCGCTCGCCGCGGCATCAACCTGTTGCTTGTCCACCGTGGTCACCGTCTTGATGGCGAGGAATCCAGCATACTCGCCGCGGCTTTCCACCATCACCACCGCCGGCGTTTTGTTGGCCGCGCCGCGACCCCGCTTGCCCGCGGCCTGGCCGCCGAAGTAGGCGTCGTCCATCTCGATGGAGCCGGTCAGCGTATAATGCGCATCGCGCTGGGCCATCGCTTTTCGCAGCTTGTGGAGCATCGTCCAGGCCGTGCGATAGCCCAGCTCCAATTGCTTGGACAGGCGCATAGCCGAGGTGCCTCCTTTGTCCTGAGCCACCATCCAGATGGCCCAGAACCACTTCACCAGCGGTGTGCGGGTCTTGTGGAAGATCGTTCCAGCGGTCACCGAGGCCTGATGGTGGCAGGCCGAACACTGCAGCAGGCGCCGCGTGGCAATGCGGCTGGCCTTGCGGTGCCCGCAGCGCGGACAGACAAACCCCTCTGGCCAGCGCGCCTGTTCCAGGGCGGCCTGGCAGGCTTCTTCGGTGGAAAAACGGCGCTGGAACTCCAGCAGCGACAATTCGGTGTAGCTCATGGTGCCTCCGTGGCTTGCAGGTCAACTCCTTGTTGACGCTCAACATTTACCATCTTTGCTGAGCAAATGCCATAGGCAATATAAATATTGAGGAAATTGGCCTCATGTTGTGCATGATTTCAGCGACTTAACTGATATTGCAGCATGAGGCGGGGTTGTGTAGATTGGTAATGCCCGCATTCGTAATGCACAAGCCGCCCCATAAATTCCTTCGGCCGAAACGCCCACGATTGCGAACTGGCCTATTTATGTCGCATTGCCCACTTTAGCTGAGTCTATGGGCCACTGTTCTAACGTGCATCCCGCAAGGGAGTCC
Source organism: SAR324 cluster bacterium (assembly GCA_022572825.1). Classification (GTDB taxonomy): domain Bacteria; phylum SAR324; class SAR324; order SAR324; family JACQKK01; genus JACZVE01. Next base: position 2,951 of record JACZVE010000209.1, on the reverse strand, counting down.
GAAGGTCCGAATCCGGGCCTATCCAAGGCGATGAGCAAACGCGCACTGATCACCGGTGTCGCCGGCCAGGACGGCACCTACCTGGCCGGACTCCTGCTTGAAAAGGGCTATCGGGTTTTCGGCTTGCAGACACGGCTCGGCTCGGGTGGCCTGTGGCGCCTGCGCGACATGGGCATCCTGCACCGGATCACCATGGTAGATGGCGACCTGCTGGATCTGTCCTCCCTGGTGCGGGCCATGGAAGAGGCCCAGCCGGACGAGGTCTACAACCTAGCAGCACAGAGCTTCGTGGCCACCTCCTGGAACCAGCCGGTGCTGACGGCGCAAGTGACCGGTGTCGGGGCGTTGCACATGCTGGAGGCAGTGCGTATCGCCAATCCCGCCGTCCGGTACTACCAGGCCTCCTCCAGCGAGATGTTCGGCGCAGTGGGCACGGCGCGCCAGAACGAGTCTACGCCCTTTCACCCGCGCAGCCCCTATGCCGTGTCCAAGCTGTTCAGCCACTGGATGACGGTGAACTACCGCGAGAGCTTCGGTCTGCACGCCTCCTGCGGCATTCTGTTTAACCACGAGTCGCCGCTGCGCGGGCGTGAGTTCGTCACGCGCAAGGTCACCGACGCCGTGGCGCGCATCAAGCTGGAAAAGCAAAGCGAGCTGCGGCTGGGCAACGTCGAAGCCAAGCGCGATTGGGGCTTCGCCGGCGATTACGTGGAAGCGATGTGGCTCATGCTCCAGCAGGATGCGCCGGACGATTACGTCGTGGCCACCGGCAGGAGCGCATCGGTTCGGGAGATGTGCCGCATCGCCTTCGCGCATGTGGGGCTGGAATACGAGCGATATCTGGTGATCGATCCAGCGTTCTACCGGCCGGCCGAGGTGGATGCGCTGAAAGGGGACGCCAGCAAGGCGCGCACAGTGCTTGGCTGGCAGCCCCGCACCTGCCTGGAGCAGCTCATCCCCATGATGGTGGACGCCGATCTGAAGCGGGTGACGCAAGAGTAGCGGGTAATCTCATCTTATATTCCTTCCTATCGGTGGCCACGGGTAATCCTCTTTTAAAGTTTGAAACGCACTCCTATTTGCCGCCATTCATCTTGTTCCGCTTTCAAACAGGCCGTATTGGTCGACAAAACAAAACGTCATTCAGGTCAGCACGGCCAATCGCTTTCGCTTGATTAGATCGAAGTCGATGTTCGCCCCCAGCCCCGGTGCGGCAGGCGCATGAACCTGGCCCTCGCCGTCAACGCTAATATCCTCGACCAGCCCGTATTTTTGCGCCTCGTCGGGCAGCAGCACTTCGAAGAACTCGCAGTTTTTGATGGCCAGCATCACGTGCAGGTTGGCCACGTTGTTCAGCGAGTTGCCGCCGTGGTGCACTTCGAGGTTCATGTGAAAGGCCTCGGCGAGGTGCGCCGTCTTCATCAACGCCGTGATGCCGCCCTTCACCGCTACGTCCCCCCGCAGGAAGTCGGTCGCCTGCAACATCAGCCAGGGGGCATAGGCCTGGAAGCCGCCGGGGGAGTACTCGGTGGCCAGGATGGGAATATCCAGCTTTTGGCGCAGCTTCACGTAGTTGTAGATGTCATCGTCCGCCAGCGGATCCTCGTACCAGTAGAATCCCAGCGCTTCGATGGCGCGGCCCACCCGCAGCGCTTCCTCGTACCGGTAAGACCAGGTGCTGTCCAACATGATGGTGTAATCGTCGCCTACGGCCTCCCTGACGGCCTGGCACACCGCGATGTCCTCCTGCCATTGGGTCGGGGGATGAATCTTGTACCCTCGCCAGCCCTTGGCTTTGAACTCCGCCGCCTGCTCCGCGTAGGCCGCCTTGGAGGGCAGCACCACCGAGCTGGCATAGGCCGGCACGCAGGTACGGTATGCGCCCAGCAGCCGATAGATGGGAAGTGCGGCCACCTTGCCGCAGATGTCCCACAGCGCCACGTCCACCGCCCCGATCGCGCGCAAGGTCGTCTGGCGGTTGCGCTGCCACAGCGCCTGGTAGAGCCGTTCGCGTTCCAGCGGATCCTGGCCCATCACGATGGGCTTGAGGCTGCGGATCAGGGATTCCGCGTCGTTCTTCGCCCCGCGAATGGCGGAGCCGAGGAAAGCATGTCCCTCGACGCCCTCGTCGGTCTGAAGCCTCAGCAGGCCCAACTCGCTGGTTCCGGTGAGTTGGCCGGTATGCCTGCCGTAGCCGATGGCCGGAATATCCTCCCAGGCGAACAGGGTCAGCGTGACCTCGGTAATCTTCATAGCCCGCCATTTTTGCGATAGGTGCCTTGAACCAGGGGATCCGCCGAGGCCGGACGGACGGATGGACCGGCCTTAGCAGGTCTCCGCCGGCGAGGCAAACGGTCATCGGATCTGGCAGTAGGCCCCGCGGCCCCAAGCCACGCGCATGTGCAGCCAGTCCACTCACTTGGCGCGGTTGCCGCTTGCTCCTCAGCCCCGCAACTGCAGATATTCCTCCGGCGGGAACGCGTCTACCTGGATCACTTCATTGCGCAGGGCGTCGGCCGCGCGCACCAGCTCCGCTTCCGCGGCCGTGAGCACCCCGGCAGACAGGGCCTGCTCCAGCAGCGGATGACCGTCCGCCGCTTCCAGCCGGCCCGCCCGCGGCGCAATGCCAGCGAAGCCAGGACCGCGCGCAACATAACGCGGACCCGTCCCGCCGACCCGCGCAATGCGAGCATCAGTTCTCGGGGAAATAGCCTTGGCGGCCGGCCCGCCTGAACCGAATCCAGCCCGGCGAAATGGCGGATCTGCCGTAATTCGCGAGGGGCGACGCCCCACACTCGAACTGTGCCGTCGCGGCTGGAGGACACGATTCGAGTGCCATCGAGACTGAAGGCCGCGCTGAGGACGTTGCTTTTGTGGCCGTTGAGTACCAGCAATTCACTTTTCGTCTCGACGTCCCAGATGTGAATTGCATTGCCTATCGGCACTACAAT
>JACZVE010000208.1 GCA_022572825.1 SAR324 cluster bacterium | reverse complement strand
GTCTGGGACCACCAGAAGCGGCTCTGGGCGCACTGGAACGACCGCGGTACGTACGTGTACATGCCCGACGCCGCAGGCCGCTGGAGCGGGCATCAGGTCACACGCGACAGCGAGTTCGTCCGGCAGGTGCCGCCGCTGGTCTTCGACACCATGCCCGTCTGGGTCCGTCAGACGCTGGGGCTCCGTCGGCCCTCCGCGTACGCCCGCGGCGGCTCGTGACGCGGCGCTCCGGTCAGGCTCGGGCGCGCCTATTGCCGTTAACTCCGCAGATAGCCCCGCTCCTCCAGCAAGGTCACGATCGCCCGCGCCCCTTCTTGCGGCGTCTCGCCGGCGAGGATGGTTCCACTGCCTGTCGCCTCCAGCGTTACCATGGCCTGGATGCGCGCTTCGGCGGAAAGATCGCTACCGGGCACCGTGTAGCGCTTCACGCGCGGTACCGGCACGCGCAAAGCGGTGACGGCGGACTGGCCGCGCGGCGGGTCGACGGAAATCACGGGGATGCGCGCGCGGCGGGCATGGAGCCAGGCGGGCAGGGATGCGTAATCCGGCCGCGGCATCTGGGCGGAGACCGACACTACCGCCGGTGCGGGGAGCACCATCTCCTGTGAATACCCGCGCTCCAGCCGCGTGACGACACGCCAATTGCTCCCTTCCGCCGTGACCGCCGTGACGCGATGAGAAAACGCGGCTCCAAGCGTCTTGGCCAGGTAGGCGCCGAAGGACTCGTGCCCACCATCCGCGCTCTTTTCGCCCACGAGGATCAGGTGGGCTTGCCAAGGGCGCACAACGGTGGCCACGACGCGCGCGGAGCGGTGTGTGGTCTCGGCGGATCCGTCGCATGCGCCCGGCGCCACACCAGAGCCAGCGTCGTCCCAGATGCGATGCGCCTCATCCGCGCCAGCGGCGAGTGCCTCTCGCAGCACCTCTTCCGCCGCGGGCGAACCCAATGTTATGGCCACCACGCGAATGGCGCCGCCCGCCCCCTTTAGGGAGAGCGCCAGTTGTAGCGCGGAGAGATCGGCCGGATTGGAGGCAGGCAGGGCCTCCTCGTGGCGGATGCCTCGCCCCGCGTCGTCGAGGCGCAACTGGACATCCGTGCGCCACACCGGCTTGATGCAGACGCAAAGGCAGCTTGTTTGAATCATCCGGGTTGAATCATGCGGGTCGAATCTCACTGCGAAGGGCAATCGCGGATGAACGCTGATGAGCGCCGATAGCGGAACGCGATATTATTCTTATCCGTGTTGGTCTGAGGTTTATCTGAGTCCATCTGCGGCTGGACCCAACAAAGCCGTGCTAGTCCTCGGGCAGGATTTTCTTCAGGCAGTCAACGACCTTTGTTGTCTGCCCCTTGTCCAGATAGGCGACGGAAAAGGCATCGACAAATTCCCGCTCCTCATCGGTCAGCGTCATGGCGGTGAGGACAACGATCGGCACATTCTCATAGCGCGGCTCCCAGCGGAGGTTCTCCAGGAATTCCAGGCCGTTTCTTACCGGCATCATGATATCCAGGATCATCGCATCGGGGATGTTCTCTTCCAGGATTTCCATGGCCTTGAACGCGCTGTCGGCCAATACGACGTCGTATCCGGCATTTTTCAGCAGCAAGTCGATCAGCTCGAGAAACTCCTGGTTGTCATCGACAACCAATATCGTCTTCGGCAAAATTCCCCCACATCCCTGAAAATTCGGCTCACACTGGATGGCGACCCAGATAGCCGCCCGCATGCGTTCAGGACAGCCCATTCCAGGCGAGAACCAGATCCATCAGCAGGCACACGCCCACGCCCGTTGCGCCTTCGTTAGGAATATGCCCGATATTTTTCACCCCCCAGGCCGTTCCGGCGATATCCAGGTGCGCCCAGGGCACTTCGCCCACGAAGTTCTTCAAGAACAGCCCCCCCGTGATCGCGCCGCCTTCTTTCGTGCCGATGTTTTGCAGATCCCCGTATTTTCCTTTCAGGGATTCCTCGTACTCCGGAAAGTTCGGGAGCGGCCACACGATGTCGCCCGAGGCGCGCCCCGCCTGCACCACCTTATCCATCAGCGGCTCGTTGTTTCCCACCGCTCCGGTTGCGTAGTGACCGAGGGCGATGACACACGCGCCGGTCAGTGTGGCCAGATCGATCACGGCATGTGGTTTATACCGCTCAATGCCATAGGCCAGCGCATCGCCCAGGATGAGACGCCCCTCGGCATCCGTGTTCAACACTTCCACGTGCTTGCCGGTGTAGGACTTGAGAATGTCGCCGGGCTTGACCGCCCCGCCATCGGGAAGGTTTTCGCAGGCAGGGATCATGCCGACCACGTTCACCGCCGGCTTGAGCCTGCCGATCCCCTCCATGGCGCCCATAACGGCGGCCGCGCCGCACATGTCGAATTTCATCTCGTCCATGGCCGCGCCGGGTTTGAGTGAAATACCACCGGAATCGAAGGTGATTCCCTTGCCCACGAACACCAGGGAGTGCTTGCTCTTTTTCCGGGGCCGGTATTCCAACACGATCAGCTTCGGCGGCTCGCGGGAACCCTTCGCGACGCCCAGAAACATGCCCATCCCCAGCCGCTCCATGTCCGCTCGCTCCAGTACCTTAACCTTCAGGCCGCGACGTTTGGCGAGATCCCGCGCTTCGACCGCCAACTGCGTCGGCGTCATGGCATTGGGGGGCTGGTTTCCCAGGTTGCGGGCCAGGTTGACTGCCTCGCCGCGCAGCACCCCGAGGTGCATCGATTCGGCGCTGCTGCCGCCGGCCGGATCATAGAGTGTCAAGTGTTTCAGCTCGGCCTTCGGTGTTTCGGCGGCGGCTCCCTTTTCCTTGTATGAATTAAACGTATAGGCGCCCAGCAGGGCACCTTCCGCCAGCACTGCCGCAAGTTCCGCGGCAGGCGCGGCGCCCGCTGCGGCGGGCATCCACAGCCCGGCCCGCTCCAGGTTCAATTTGTTGAGCTGTTGCCCCGCGCGGCCCGCGGCTCTGCGCAGTGCTTCCCGGTCCAGCTTGTCGGGCGGGCCCAGTCCGATAAGGAGCAGCCGCGGCACCGTGTCTGCCACGGATTGCGGAGAGGTCAGCAGGAGCTGGGTTTGACCGCTCTTGCCGCCGAACTCCCCAAGCTGCACGGCTTGGCGCATGACGCGGGCCAATGCGGGGGGGAGTCCTTCGGGGGGATTCAACTCCCCCTCGGCGAAGAACAGGACAAGGGCGCCCAGCTTATCTCCGGCGGGCGCTTTTTTCTGGTAGGTGAAGGTCACCATCGACGCATGCAATTTTTCGCTAGCGCTCCGGCGCGAACGGCCGGAGTCGTTTCAGCCGGATAGCACGCCGGGAAGCGGGAAGGACACGTTCTCCTCGATGACCTCGATTTCCCTCACCGAAACATGGCTTTGCCGGGAAAGGTGGGCAACCAGATTCTGCACGACCTCTTCCGGCGCGGAAGCGCCGGCGGTGACCCCGATCCGTCGCGCTCCCGCCAGCCAGCCGTCATTGAGTTCGTGGTGGGATTCCAACAGGTAGGCCGGAATCCCCCTCGCCTGCGCCACCTCCACCAGGCGATTGGAATTGGAGCTGTTGGACGAACCCACCACCAGGATCACGTCCGCGTGATCGGTCAGGGCCTGGACTGCATTTTGCCGATTTTGCGTGGCATAGCAAATATCGTCCTTGCCCGGCCCCTTAACGGCCGGGAACCGTCGCTGGAGCACTTCCACAATGGCCCGGGTGTCGTCGATGGAAAGCGTGGTCTGGGTGAGGTAGGCCACGCGATCCGCATTCGACACCTCCACACGCTCTGCGGCTTCAACAGTTTCGATGACCACGATGTGCCCCGGCGCTTCTCCACGGGTTCCGATCACCTCCACGTGGTCGTCGTGACCGATGAGGAAGATCGTGCGATCCTCCTTGGCGAAGCGGCGCGCCTCGACGTGTACTTTGGTGACCAGCGGGCAGGTGGCGTCCACTACGTCCAGGCCCCGTTGCATGGCTTGCTGCCGCACGTCCGGGGAGACGCCGTGGGCGGAGAAAATCACGCGTGCCCCCCGCGGCACGTCGTCCAGGTTCTCCACGAATACGGCCCCCAGTGTTTCCAGCCGCTCTACAACCTGGCGGTTATGAACGATGGCATGCTTGACGTAAATTGGGCCGCCGAATTTGCGCAGCGCCTCCTCGACGATGGTGATTGCGCGCTCCACACCGGCGCAGAACCCGCGGGGGCGCACCAGGATGATCTCCTGCAGCGATTGTGTGGAATATTGCCGTTCCATTTCCTGTGCAAGATCGGGTTCGCGCATAACCCCGTGCTCCTTCCTTTCGCGTCGGAACCGGAATCTGCCTGTTGGCTGGAATCCGCCGTCAGCACCTCGTGAACGTGTCCTGGCCACGATCTTGTCCTGGGCCGCGGGACAGTCAACGCTGCGCGATCACGATTCCAGCCGAATGCAATGGTTCAGCAGCGCGGTGATCTCCATCTCATCCAGCGCTCGCGTCCAACCCATGGTGCTGTCCTCCGCGAAGCAGTCGGTGAACTGGATGGGATCCCATTCCCCTCCCGGCGCCACCCGCTGCGCCTGCCCGGCCGCCGCCGCTGCGGCAGCCAGTTGCGGATAGATGGGACTGGCGCCGACGCGCCGTAACCAATGCTTGGAATTGGCGTAATCGGGTTCATGACGATGAACGAGCGCATGCCAGTGGGCACCCGATGCCGAGCGCAACCTTTGCGCGACCCGATGCGCGCGCTTCCAGTCACCATTGAGGAAAAACAGCCCCGCCTTGACTTCATCGCTACAAGGACAGGTTTCGATCTCCGCCGTCAGATCCGGATGCCGTTCTCCCCATCGCAATCTGGCCATCAATGCCTCAGCCGCTGTCTGTTCGCGCGTCACGGGGGTTTCCTGCTCGTGGCCGATGGGGCGTTCGCTTGCAATGTGCAACTGCGCACTCGTACCGGGAGGCGGGATCGGCCCCTGGCGTCTTGTCGCTACGGGGGCCCTGGCGAAGCGGTGGTGGGCGTCCTCGACTCGCTGATGGAGCGGAAAATCGCGCGCATCCTCGCAACGCTGCCCGGAAGCGACAACCGCGCCGCGATGCCTGCCTTTACGGCCGCAACGATCGTCGTTTGCGCCAGTCCCTCATCCAATAACACCACCGGTACGTTGCGGTTGCGGCCGCAGTTGCGGAACGCCCTCAGCAACGGGGTACCGGACAGCTCCGGGGTCTGCCAGGGCGTCAGCACCACGTTGACCAGCTCCTGCCGCATGAGCGTGATGGCTTCGCTGGCCGCTTCCGCCTCCAGCACGCTTTTGACGCCAGACTGCAGGAGCAGCCGCCGCAACGGCAGCCGCTTTGCCAGGGACGGCTCAATGATCAGTGCCGTCTGAAAGTCCGCCTCGCTCAAACTCCTCATGCATCCGTTACTGACTTTCCGACCCCCATTATCACCAGGCAATTGGCCTGATTTGCTGCGTTCCCGCTCGGGTTCGCGGTGTTTCTCCCGGCACCGCGGGGCGCCGCCTTGGAAGCGCCGTGGCTGCCCGCATTTGGTTCGATCACGAAGCGGGCCGATCGCGCTTATGTGCCACTGTAGCGATCCCACTGCCCTCATCGGCGGGCCTGGGCCTGCGGCCATTCTACACGAATCGCCTCCCAGTTGGAAACGATGGTGCGGTGCAGCTCGTCCATGAACTTTTTCCGTTCAGGCGCGCTCGTACCGGGAGCGCCGCGCAACTGGGCGATTTTGAGGCGTACGAGCCTCCCTCCGCCGCGAGTGTGCCACATGCTGTCAGGGCGGTCCAGCAGGCGCGTGCCGTCTATGCTCACGGGCAGGATCGGCAAGCCGTTTTCGCATGCAAGGCGCAGACTGCCCCGATGGAAGGCCTGGATTTTTCCGTCGCGGTCCTTGCTGCGCGTCCCTTCCGGAAAGATGATGAATCCCCGCCGCTTATCCCTCAGTTGCCTGCCCTGCAGCGCCAGTGCGGCAGCCGCCCCGGCGATATCGCTGCGATCGAGCGGCAGGCAGTTGATTTGCCGCATCCAGAAGGACATGCCGGGAATGCGGAACAGTTCCTT
>JACZVE010000207.1 GCA_022572825.1 SAR324 cluster bacterium | reverse complement strand
AACCCAGTGAAGGAAAAGCTGCGCGCCAACGAGCCGGTACTGGGCATGCTCGTCACCATGCCCAGCGTGAATCTGGCGCAGACCCTGGCCGCGGCCGGCCTGGACTGGCTGATGATCGACATGGAGCACGGGCCGATCGACCTGGCCGCCACCCACGCCATGATCGCCGCCACGGCCGGCACCCCCTGCGCACCGATGGTTCGGGTGCCGATCGGCAACCTGGAGCTGACCAAGCCGGTGCTGGACTCCGGCGCGTTCGGAATCGTCTTTCCCATGGTGTGCTCCGGCGAGGACGCCAGGCGCGTGCTGGATCAGATGCGCTATCCGCCCGCCGGCGCCCGCGGCGTGGGTGCCATGTACGCGCCCCAACGCTGGGGCCTGACCATGCCGGACTACCTGCGGCAGGCCAACGAGCACGTGGCGACCTTCGTGCTCATCGAGCACAGCGAGGCGGTGCGCAATCTGGACGACATCCTGGCCGTGCCCGGCATCGACGCCGCGCTGATCGCGCCCTACGACCTGTCGGCCAGCCTGGGCCTGACGGGCCAGCTCGATCACCCCGATGTCGTGGCGGCTATCGCCGAGGCGGAGCGCAAAATCCTCGCCGGGCCGACGGCCCTGGGCGGTCTGGCACTGACGGCGGAGGATGCCAATGCCAAGCTGGAACGGGGCTATCGGGTGCTCATTCTGGGCTACGACGTCCATCTGATCAATACCGCCGTGGGAGGGTTGCTGGATAACATCAGGCGCTAGGGGGGGGAGACGGGCGGCGGGCTTTAGGCCGGTCAGCGGTATATTTCCCTGCGGTGGCCGATATCCACGATGATTACCCTGAGCTGTTCGTCCTGCACTTGATACAGAACCCGATAATCGCCGACCCGGATTCTGTACGTTTCCCGGATTCCCTTTAATTTTATAGCGGTGCGGGATCTGGGATTTTCCATCAGGCACAGAATTCGTTCATCAATACGGATGGCGTCAGCCCTTGGCAGCGTGTTTAGCGCCTTTCTGGCTGCGGGCCTCATCTCCAGGCGATACGGCATCTAAACCCAACTCCTTTCTCACTTGCTCGTAAGGGACGTTTTCGCCAGGCTCGGCCATCGCCTTGCGCACCTTCTCGAGGTCGATGCGGTCCTCCTCGGCCTCGATCAGCCGCTCCAGCAGGCGCAGGTCCTCCATGGGAATCATCGCCGCCATATCCTTGTTGCGCCGCTGCAGGATAATCCGCTCCTTGCCGTAGGCGACCCGATTGACGACCGAACCGAACTCGTCCCGCGCCTTGTTGGTCTTGATGCGTTTCACGCTTCCTCCATCATTGAAGGTGACTCTGTGGCTGATGAGCATCGCTGCTGTTCCGGACTCTCTCGTTAGTTTTGTCAGGTATGACATTTATGTCACAATTTCGTTTTATTAGCCGCGTCCGGCAAATCCCTGCTGCCCCCGATGGCGGCCTGGAAGGCGCGCCATATCGGTGACCCGGCATAAACAGGATCCTTATCGCCCCACCCCTCCCCTTTCCCCGCCGATGTGCTAGTTATTTTGATTGCCTGTGTGCCGGCTTGCGAAAAGGATTCAGAGGCGGGCACCGTGTGACCCATTGCCGTGACGGATCGCGATCGATGTCCCTCACAATGGAGCAACTGGTATCCCTGGCCAAGCGGCGGGGCTTCGTCTATCCCGGCTCGGAAATATACGGGGGCATGGCCAACGCCTGGGATTACGGCCCCCTGGGCGTGGAGCTGAAGAACAACATCAAGCAGTTGTGGTGGAAGCATTTCGTGCAGGATCGCCGGGACGTCGTGGGACTGGACAGCGCAATCCTGATGAATCCGAAGGTGTGGGCCGCCTCGGGCCACCTGGACGGCTTCTCCGACCCCCTGATCGACTGCCGCACGTGCAATACGCGCCATCGCGCCGACAAGCTCATCGAGGCGCATCTGGAAGCGCGGGGGCAAGACCCCACCCAGGCCGCCGCATTGAGCGAGCGGGACATGGAGGCGTTGCTGGTGGAAAAAAAGATCCGCTGCCCGCACTGCGGCGCGCTGGACTACACACCGATCCGCCAGTTCAACCTGATGTTCAAGACCTTCGTCGGCGTCACCGAAGATTCGGCGTCCACGGTCTATCTGCGCCCAGAAACGGCGCAGGGCATGTTCGTGAACTTCAAGAACGTTGCCACCACCACACGCCAGAAGGTGCCCTTCGGCATCGGACAGATCGGCAAGGCCTTCCGCAATGAGATCACGCCGGGCAACTTCATCTTCCGCACGCGCGAGTTCGAGCAGATGGAACTGGAGTTCTTCTGCCATCAATCCGAGGCCGCCGAGTGGTTCGCCCACTGGAAGAACTTCTGCATGGACTGGCTGCTGGCCTTGGGCATGCAGCCGGACAACGTGAAGATGCGCGATCACACCCCCGCCGAACTGTCGCATTACAGCCAGGCCACCACGGATATCGAGTACCGCTTTCCGTTCGGCTGGGGCGAGCTGTGGGGCATCGCTCATCGGGGCGATTTCGACCTGGCCCAGCACCAGGAACATGCCAAGAAGGAGTTGGCCTACGTAGATCCCGTCACCGGTGAAAAGTACCTGCCCCATGTCATCGAGCCCGCCCTCGGCGTGGATCGGCTGGCGCTGGCCTTCCTCTGCGATGCCTATCGCGAGGAGGAGGTGCGCGGCGAAAAGCGCGTCGTGCTCGGTCTCAATCACCGGCTGGCGCCGGTGCAGGTGGGAGTCCTGCCGCTTTCGAAAAAGCTGGAGGAGGCCGCCCTCAATGTGTTCGATGGGCTGCGCCGGAGTTTTGTCTGCGAGTACGACGAGGCGGGCAGCATCGGCCGCCGCTATCGGCGGCAGGACGAGATCGGTACACCGTTCTGCGTCACGGTGGATTTCGACTCCCTGGACGACCACGCGGCTACGGTGCGCCTGCGTGACAGCATGGAGCAGGATCGCGTCGCCTTCGACCAGCTCGCCCGCTACATCACCGATCGCCTCGCGGCGTCGGGAGAGGAATCATTCCCCGGTGCGGAGGAGCGGACTTCCGATGGGCGCTGATCGCACCGACATCACGGGCCGCGTTGCGCTGGTCACCGGCGGTAGCCGCGGATTGGGCCGGGCGATCTGCACCGCCCTGGCCGACGTGGGTGCGGACGTCGCCGTTAACTATGCTACCCGCGCGGACGACGCCGAGGAGACGCGCGCTCGCATCGAGACGGCAGGCCGCAGAGCCCTGGTTGTGCAAGCGGACGTGTCACAGGCAGCCCAGGTCGCCGCCATGGTGCGCGAGGTGGAAGCGGCGCTGGGCCCGGTCGACATTCTCGTCAACAACGCCGGTATTGCCCGCCCGAAGAAGATCGAGGAGATCACCGAGGCCGATTGGGACGCGTCGATCGACGTAAACCTGAAATCGGCCTTTCTCTGCTGTCAGGAAGTGCTGCCGGGGATGCGCGGGCGGCGTTGGGGGCGCATCATCAATATCTCCTCGCTGGCCGCGCAGGTGGGCGGCTTTGTCGGGCCCCATTACTCGGCCTCCAAAGCGGGCATGCTGGGGCTCACCCACGCTTACGCCACGGTGCTGGTGAAGGAGCGGATCACGGTCAACGCAGTGGCGCCGGCCCTCATCGAGACGGAAATGGTGCTCGGCAATCCCAATTTACGGCCAGAGCTGGTGCCCCTCGGCCGCTTCGGCACACCCGAAGAGCACGCGGACGTGGTGGTGACGCTGGCCCGCAACGGCTATGTCACCGGCCAGACCCTCAACGTCAATGGGGGCCTTTATTTTAGCTAGGCAATGACGCCCACCGGAACGGTGCAGGATAGCGGGGCATACCCGATCGCCTGACGAAGGTACGGTGGCGCCGTTCTTTCACAAGGTGCGTGGGGCGTAAGATTATATACATCGCTTTTCCCCGGGTAAGTGCAGTATAATAACGGCCGGGTTGGACCACGGGCCGTCGCATACGTTTATACCCGTAAGTCGCGATTCCGGGCTTGGCTGCGGTCCTTGCGGGAATAGGAGCAGGGCTTATGATCGAGATTCTTCAGACAATTCTGGCCGGAATCATCGCTACTGCGGCCATGTGCGTCGCTTTATATATCATCCAATGGAGGGGTCTCGCGGAAGCCGACATGGTCCGGGCCATCGGCAGCATCGTCACGCGCAACGAGCAAAACGCGATGCCCATTGGTCTGGTTATCCAATTCTTTTCCGGTATCGTCTTCGCCTTTCTCTACATAAGCGTCTGGAGCACCCTGCCGATCGCCGAATTCCAGCATTACGTGCTGCTGGGCCTGGTAACCGGATTCGCGCACGGACTGGTGGTCAGCTTCATGCTGGTCGTGCTCGTGGCGGAACACCATCCCCTGCCACGCTTTCAGAACGCGGGAATGGGCGTGGCCGTCGCCCATCTCGTGGCCCACGTCGTATACGGGCTGCTGGTGGGCCTGGTGGCCGCCTCCTTCGGGGTGCAACTGAATTATCTTCCCAGCATCAGCTGAGCGGCCAGACGCCGGCCGCCCAGCCGGCCTGCCCGAGCGTGCCGCTCGCGCCGATTACCCTCGCACCGCACCGGCCTTAACGGCCGGAGCCGGGAGGGCCGACGGCATCCCTCCAGGTTATTCCGTACTGGTTGCCCCTCTCCTGTTGTAAAGACACCGCGGATAAGGGCAGCCTGACCAGCAAAAGCGGTTGCGAGGCCCGCTGGTTCCACGCAACAAGTGAAAGAAATCGCGAGGGCATCGCTATTCTTACGGTGCTCTACTCATGGAGGTCTCCATCACTCCTCAGATGTCGCCACTGACCCGTATGTCCAGCAGGTAAGGCACCCCGGCCACAAAGGCCTCCCGCACCGCCGGCGCGACCTCCTCGGGCCTGGAAACCGCTTTGCCAGCCATTCCGAACCCTGCCGCCAGGCTCACGTAGTCCAGATCGGGATCGGTCAGGTCCATGTGCGGGTACGCTCGTTCGCCGCCCAACCCGGCTTGGCTACGGTAGCGATTCATGTTCAATTTCAAGATGCGATAGGTTTTATTGTTAAGGATGATGAAGACCACCGGAATCCTGTGGTGAGCCGCGCTCCACAGCGACTGGATGGTGTAGAGGGACGACCCGTCACCCGATATGGCCAGCACCGGACGCTCCGGATAGGCCAGCTTGAGTCCGATGGCGCTGGGCAGGCCCTGGCCGATGCCTCCGCCGCGTGAGGCGAGATAGTCGCTGGGATCATCGAAGTGGAGGGTACGCGTCAGGTCCGCACCCGCTGTGATGGCCTCCGCCGCGATGGTCACACCCGCGGGCAGCGCGGATTTGAGCTCCACCATCAATCGGGCGGGAGACATCGGTGAATGGTTCCAGGTGTTCTCCGCGCGGGCCTTTTGCCGCTCCATCTCCTCGGATTTCAGCTGCTCCAGCGCCTTGCGCCGCGCCGCGGCTGCCTCCTTGAAGGCAGGGCCGGCGCGGCCGGCAATCTCCGCGATGAGCGCCTGCAGAGCGAGTTTCGGGTCGCCGACCAGACCGCAATGTACCGGGTAATTGCGGGCCAGATTGAGCGGGGAAGAATCGATCTGAATCAGCACCGCCTCGTCGGGGAAGGGCGAGGTGTCGACGTACCACACCTCCTCGAAAAATTGGCCGCCGATCAGCAAAATGGTGTCCGCATCCCCGATGAGACCGCGGATCAAAGCCTGATCCTGTGCGCCGCGATCCCGATAGTGGGGATGGCCGGTGGGGAAGTTGATGCGGGAAGGCAGCACCTCGTTATAGACGCTGGCGCCGATCATCTCCGATAGCTGCACCAGCTCCGCAACGGCCTGCGAGGCGGCCACCTTATCCCCGCACACGATGAGCGGCCGCTCGGCGTTGAGCAACGCACGGGCGTGGCCGGCGCTCAGCTCTCCCTGTTGCAGCATTTCCTTGATCGCCAGGGGCAGGTTGAGCAGGCGCAGGGTATTGGCGATGTGACTGCGGCTCTTGCAAAGGACACGGGCAAGATCCTCCTGGGTCCTGTTGAACCCCTCTATGAGCCGCTGGTAGCCCTCGGCCCTTTCGAGCGGCGTCAGGTC
>JACZVE010000206.1 GCA_022572825.1 SAR324 cluster bacterium | reverse complement strand
TTCATTCAAGCAGCATCGAGGGCAGCCAGGTGGCGAGGGCCGGCAGGATCATGACGAGTGGGATCATCGCCAGCTGGATCGCGACCAGGGGGACGATTCCCCGATAGACGTCCGCGAGCGTCACGCTGGGTGGCGCTGCGCCCTTGACGAAGAAGAGGGCAAACCCGAACGGCGGCGTCATAAAGGACGTTTGCAGGACAAGCGCAATCAAGGCCGCAATCCAGACCAGGACGAGAACGGGGTTGCCGACATGGGCCGCGAAGTCCAGTGTCTCCAATACCGGCAGGAAAACGGGCAGGGTAATGACCGTGATCTCGATCCAGTCGATGAAAAAGCCAAGGATAAAGAGGATTCCCAGGATTAAGATAAGGACGCCCCAATCGTTGAACCCGGTACCCTGTATAAAGCCAGCGATGATGTCATCTCCGCCGAAATAGCGGAAAGGATAGGAGAATACTCCGGCGGCGATGACGATGAAAAAAACCATGGAGGTCATCAGCGTGGTGGTGACGATCACCTCATGCAAACGGCGCAAGGAAAACCGGCGGTTCAGCACCATCAATGCGAGGCCGCCGGCAGCGCCAATGGCGCCGGATTGGCTCGGCGTTGCCCAGCCGGCGATGAATGATGCGAGCACCACACCGATCAGGGCAACCGGCAGGGCCAGGCTGCGTACCGTATAAAAGAGCAGGCGCAGGGGGCCTTCCCCATAAGGCACATTCGCTTGCGGTGCTGCATCGGGATCGAATGAGCACCGCACCACGTAATAGACGATGTAGAACCCAGCCAGAGTCAGCCCCGGAATGAGCGCCGCCAGCAACACGTGGCCCATGGGGATTCCCAATTGCACCGCCAGGAAAAACAGCATCACGCTGGGCGGAATGATGACGCCGAGTGTGCCGGCGGCCGCCACCGCGCCGGTCGCCAATGCCGGCTTGTAGTTCTGGTCGAGCATGGTCGGCAAAGCCAGCAGCGCGAGCGTGGCGACCGACGCGCCGATCAACCCCGGCAACGGCCCCAGGAGGATTCCAAGCACCGTGACGGCAACCGCCAGCCGTCCGGGCACCCGCCGCAACAATACCTGCAAGCACAGCAGCATCTCCCGGGCGACCCCGGACTTTTCAAAGGACACGCCCATGAACAGCAACATGGGAATGGCCGGATAGATCAGGCTAGAAATGATGCTCCCGTAAATGCGCAGCGGGATATTGAAAAACGCCAGCAGCGGAAACATGCCCAGGAAATGACCGATAAACGCGAAGGCGATGCCGACACCGGCAAGCAGCAGGCCCACGGGGTAACCGGTGAACAGCAGCACCGCAAAGGCCACGAACATGAAGATGGGGAGATAGGTGGCGAAGAAGTCCATGGCGTGATCTTAAATCCAAAATGTCCGGCGTTCCCGTTATAGCGCAACCCGGCGGCGGTGCCGCTTCAAAATTGCCGCGGTGCCGGTTGATCTTCCTGGCCGAGGAGAAACAGCACATTCCGTGTCAACACCACGATGCCAGCCAACAGCAAAAGAAAAGTCCCGAAGGGCACTATTGCTTTGACAAGCCACTTCAGCGGCCTGCCCAGCGCGACCAACTCCCGCTCTCCCTGCAGATACGATTGCCAGGAATAATCGACGCCGTAGTCAATGACCACGATGCAGAACGGCGCCATGGCCAGCAGGCACCCTCCTATTTCGATCCAGGCCTGAGTACGCAGTGAAAAGCCGGTTCGCAGGATGTCGACCCGGATGTGGGCGTTGCGAAGGTAGGTGTACCCGAAGCTCAGCAGCACAAACAACAGGAATGCCCGCCACTCGAGCGCCTGGATGAAATTCGAGGGCGTGATGATGTACTGACGGGCGACAATGTCGAACACCCGCACTGAGATGAGAATCGGCAACAGTATCCACGCCGCACCGATGCTGATGCCGGCGATCGCCCGCTCCAAAAAACGGAGAATTGTGTGGATAAACACGCCAGAGGCTTGCTGTTGGGGGGTATGCTGATGGAGCGGCCGGGCTACAGGCGCCGCTGCTTGGCCTGCCAGTGTCGTTCCAGGTTATGGGTGAGCTGTTCGCTGAGGTGGCAGAAGGCCTGCTCCCGCGCATACAGCGCCATGTATTCCCGGAATTTGTCCAGCGGCTCGGTCTGCACGCGGATGGCCTTGCGGTTGCCGCCCGCGCTGACCATGCCGGAGCCGACCGCATTGGCCACGGCGCGCTCCACGGCGGCGTCCAGCTCCTCGCGGGGATGCACCTCGTCGATGAGGCCCGCTGCTTCGGGAGCGTCCACGGGGAACGTCCGGTCGAACAAAATCGCCGCGCGCGCCACGCCTTCGCCGACAAAGCGCGGGAGCCGCAGATTGGCGCAGCCGGGAATGATCCCCTCCTTGCGGGCGGGCAGATTGAAGTAGGCGCCCTGTTCCGCAATGACGTAGTCCATCACCAGCAGGAGCTGGCACCCGCCGCCGATGGCAAACGTGTCCACCACGGCCGTCCACGGCTTTTCCTGCGTGGTCTCCGGCTCGTCGAGTCGGAATCCCGGCCCGGCCAGACCGCGGTAGATCTTGTTGACCAGCCCCAGATCGCGCACCAGATAGAACAGAAAGGGAATCTTGCCGTGGTAGAGCCTGGTGAGATTAATACCGGCGGAGAAGATACGCCGTCCCTTGTACTTGGGGTGCTCCACCGGATCCCCCCGCAGGACGCCCATGCGCAGTTGCGGGTGCAGCAAAATCAGATCGACGCCCACCTCCTGCGCACCCACCGTTTCGTCGTCCTCGGCATTCAGGTAGCGGGGATAGTTGAAATACAGATAGCCGCACGCCCCCCGTGCCTCCACGCGCACGGTGCCCAGCTCCATGCTGCCCCGCGCCACGAACGCGGCCAGCCGCTCGTGGGCCTCCTCCGTGGGTTGCAGCATGCTCAGGATCAGGTGGCAGCCGACGCGGCGATCGGAGAGCAGTTGCGAGACCAGCAGGCCCTGGCTGATTTCCCGCCCGTCCTTGTCGATCTGCATGCGCCGGGCCTCCTCGCGCACCTCTGCCTGCGTGGGCACCAGCCCTGGCCAAAGCTCGGCGGCCCGCCACACCAGGTCGTCGACGCGCACGCTGCGGGTAAAGTCCGCGGTGAGCTCACGGTACAGCGTCACCCGGTGGGCGCGGCAAAAGCGCCAGCACAGGTCGCCCAGCCCCTGCACGAGCGTCTCGCCGGCCAGCTTTTCCGCCGCCGTCCGTTTCGAGCGCAGCGGCAGGCGATCCAGCATGGCCCAGCCTTTTACGGAGAGCTCGCGCAGTGACGCCGCATCGCCGGGCAGGCGGGAGGGATCGGCCGCGTCGGGCAGGGCCATTTCCGCCAGGGCGCGCAACCACGCCCCTGCCTCGGCATCGTCCAGGCCGCAGGCGGCAAGCTCGCGGCGACGGTCTTCCAGGGAAGTCGGTTCCATTGCCGTGCGGGGGGTAAGGGGTCCATACCCGCGGGCAAGTGCGCCCATGGGCCACGTCGAAGTGCGCGTCAGGACAGCCAGCGCTTGCGCCGCCGGTAATGCTTCACGTCCCGGTAGCTTTTTCTGGCGCCCATCTCCGACAGGCCCAGGTAAAACTCCTTGATGTCGTCGTTATTGCGCAGCTCTTCCGCGGAGAGGCTGCACTTCTCGTCGGCGGACGCCGAAATTGTCGCGTCGTGGGCCACCCCGGGGATTCCACCCGCCTTCCCCCGGCGGGCCTCTGCGCCGCTCACGCGCTGGCACGGCGGCGCCCGGAGCGTTGTAGTCGGTATCACTTCGCACACCCATCGTCAACCCGCATGCCTGCGCGATGGGATCGCAGTGCATCTGTTGTCGGACAGGCGATAAAATCTGATGGATTCCAGCAAGACGGTCAGAATATCATGGGGTATACTGCTCCACGATACAATGGATGGGCGCTTGGGGCCCGCTCCGTCAGCCGGGCCGCTCCTGGAAGGGGCAACCGCCAGCGCCGCCAGGCTGCGCGCCGAAGACGCGAATTACAATCGTTAAGTACCAGGGCGAGGACGGGATAATGCGCGACGATCGCGGACGATTCTTCTTTTTGAACCTGGGTCACGCCTACGACCATCTGTTCATGCTCCTGTTTCCCACCGTCGTGCTGGCTCTGGAGGTCGAATGGGGGCGCCCTTACAGCGAACTCCTGCCGCTGGCGGTGGGCGGCTTCATCGCCTTCGGGGCGGGTGCCGTTCCGGCGGGTTGGCTGGGCGACCGCTGGAGCCGCAAGCACATGATGACGCTGTTCTTCGTCGGCATCGGCCTGTCCTCCGTTGCCACCGGCCTGGCCAGCGGACCCGTCGGGCTGGCCATCGGATTGACGGCGATCGGATTGTTCGCCTCCATATACCATCCGGTCGGCGTGGCCATGGTCGTCCAGGGGGTTACGGACGTGGGGCGGCGCCTGGGCATCAACGGCGTCGCGGGAAATCTGGGAGTGGCCGCCGCGGCCCTCGCCGCCGGGGCGCTGATCGAACTTGCCGGCTGGCGGGCGGCGTTCATCGTGCCGGGGGTGATCGCGGTCTGCACGGGACTGGCGTTTGCGTTGTGTACGTCGCAGGCTCCCGCCGAAGGGCCCGCGAAGCGACAGAGAGGAGCAGGGGAGTCGATGCGAATACCCGCGTCCCTGATCCGCATATTCGTCGTGCTGACGCTGGTGACGCTGTTCGGGGGGCTGATCTTCAACGCCACCCTGGTATCGCTGCCCAAGGTGTTCGCCGTACGGCTCACGGAGCTTACCTCTTCCACCTTCGGCGTGGCGGGCCTGGTTTCGATCGTGTACGTCTTCGGCGCGATGGCGCAACTCGTGGTGGGTTATCTGCTGGACCGCTACCCGCTGCGGCTGATTATGATAGCGGTGGCGGTCCTGCAGATTCCCTTTCTGCTGGCCGCGGCGCAAGCCCACAACCTGGCCCTGGTGCTTGTATCCGCCGTCATGATGCTGACCATCTTCGGCGCCATCCCCATCACCGATACCCTGGTCGCGCGCAACACGCCGGATCAATGGCGTTCGCGCATGTATGCCCTGAAGTACCTGATTGCGCTCGGTATCAGCGCGGCGGCGGTGCCACTGGTCTCGGTCGTCTACGGCGTCAGCGGCGATTTTGTCTGGCTGTTCGCCCCGTTCGCGGTGCTTTCCCTGCTCATCGCCCTGATCGCCGCCATGCTTCCCAAGGGCGATCGGCCGCTCGTGCCCGCGCCCGGTGTCGCGGCGCAGGCAGCCGGGGCGGGGGGCGACTGACCGCAGACACCGAAGCCAACACGGGAGCGGACCCGGCGTCGGGGGCATTGCGCCGATGCGCACCGGATGAGGGCTGTTTGGGGCATCCGCCGAGGCGCCTCAGCTCTTCGACCCGCCTGTTGGGGACCTCTGGGCGATCCGACTTCTCCAAGAGCACGGGATCAACCCGCACTCGGCCAATCGGTCGCCAAGTCGGCGCGGCGTAGTCGCGTCGGGCACCCGATCTGGCAAGGAACGGCCCACTTGAAAGGAAAGGCCCAACTGAAGCTGCGACCCAACGTCTCCGTGGTGTTGACCGACGAGGCGCGGTCACGGGTGCTGATGTTTCGGCGGGTGGACATCGCCAAGGGCCCTTTCCGCTGGCAGTTTCCGCAAGGCGGGCTCAAGCCGCGGGAAACTCCGCAGCAGGGCCTGTCGCGAGAACTGCGGGAAGAAATCGGCACGGACGCGGTGGAGGTACTGCAGCGGCTGCCGCGCCCTATTGCCTATCTTTACCCCCCGGAGGTGCTGGCACAGTTGGCGGCGCGGCACCCCGCCAAGGCGCAGTTTCGGGGCCAGGAGCAGTACTGGTTTCTGGCGCGCCTGACCCCCGGCACTGACGCGATCCGCTTCGATCACCGGCCGCCCGAGTTCGACGCCTACGAGTGGGGGACCCCCGCCGAAGCGCTCGCGCGGGTGGTGCCCTTCAAGCGGGAAGCCTATCGCGAGGCCCTCACGGCCTTCGGGCTGCTGCCCCCGGAAGGTGGCTAATACGCAGGTGATCCGGTCCCCGCCAGCGGCCACAGTTCCGCATCATCGGGGAAATA
>JACZVE010000205.1 GCA_022572825.1 SAR324 cluster bacterium | reverse complement strand
GGCCGCCGTCGTGGCGCACCATGCCGCACGCGATTCCCGCTTCCGGCTGCTGTCCCGGCCCCATCGCGGCATCGTGGCGGCGCTCAATGCGGGCCTGGCGGCGAGCAAGGGGGCGTTCATCGCGCGGATGGACGCCGACGACGTCTCGCTGCCGGAGCGCCTGGCCAAGCAGTACGCCTACATGAGCCGCCATGCGCAGTGCGATCTCGTAGGCTGTCTGGCCGAGCCCATAGCGGACAACGGGGCGCTCGGGGAGGGCGTGGCCCGCTACCATGCCTGGATGAATCGTTTGCGGGACGATGACGCCATCAAGGCCAATTTGTTCGTGGAATCCCCCATCCCCCATTCCGGCTTTTTCGCGCGGCGCGGCCTGTACCAGCGGCTAGGCGGCTACCGGGACCCGCCCTGGCCGGAGGATTACGATTTTCTGCTGCGCGCGGCGGAAGCGGGGGCGACCTTCGGCAAGGTGGCGGAATTCCTCCTGCGGCGCCTGGATTGGCCGGGGCGGCTCACCCGGCGCGATCCCCGCTACAAGCGCGAGGCCATGTTCCGCGCCAAGGCCCACTATTTTGCGCGCGGCGACTGGCTGCGGCACAAGAACGGCGTCGTCATCGGGGGCAGCGGCACCTCCGGGCGCAAGGTGGCCGCCTTGCTGCGAGCGGGCAACGTACCGCTGCGCTGCTTTCTGGACAACCGCACAGGGCCGCCGCTGCGCCGGGTGATGGACCTGCCCGCCTTTGGCTATCCGGACGCAATCCCCGCGGAATTCTTCGCGGCGCACCGGGACGCCTTCTATCTGTCGTGCATCGGTGAGGACGAAGGGCGCGCCCGCTTCTTGCACCACCTGCGCCAGAACGGCTTCCGGCAGGGGCGGGACTTTTTGCTGTTCATGTGAAGAGCGCCTGGCCGGGAGCGGATGAGGGAGCGCATGGGCGGCCAATGCGGAGCACCGCGCCGATCTCCGCGGCCCGAACGCCAATCGCCACATGAAGATCTGGACCCATAAGTACATCCGGGCCACCCGCAGGGCGCACCGTGTGCTGGCGGAACTGACGCCGGAGGACGTGCGCAGCGTGGCCGTTATCAAGCACGCCGCCCTGGGAGACATGGTGCTGGCGCGGCCGTTCTTCGTCGCTGCGCGGCAGAACTTCCCCAATGCCCGCATTACGGCCAGCGTGATCGCCAACTACGTCAATGGGGTGCCGGAGGACTTGGTGGATCGGGTTCACGTGGCCGCCGGAAAATTCCGGCCGCGGCCATCGTTTCGCACCCGCTTCAGCAGCTACCGGGAGCTGGGCTACCACGACCTCATCTTCGACATCACCGCTTCGAGCGACTCGCATTGGATCACCCTCGTCAACCCGGCCCGGCTCAAGATCGGATACCGCCATAGCCTGCACGCCTATCTGCTCTACGATGTGGCCATTCCCCGCTCTATCTTCAAGTTCGAAGCGGAGAACTTCCTCGATCAGCTTGCAGTGCTGCGGCTGCGCTACGATTGGCCGTTGAACTTCGGGTATGCGCTCACCCACGCCCCCGCCGCCGAGCCGTACCTGCTGTACTTTCCCACCGCCTCGGTTGTGGACAGGTGCTGGCCGGCCGGCCATTACGCGCGGCTGATGGCGCGGCTGGCAGAGGCCCTGCCCGAGCATGAGCACGTGCTGCTGTTCGGCGTGGCGGAATGGGAAGTGGCTGTCGGCGAGGAGGTAATGGCCGCCTCGGGCGCCCGCGATAACGTCCGCGCGGTCAGGGACGCACGGGGGGAAGAATTCGAGCGGCTTATCCGGCAGGCGAGCCTGGTTATCGCAAACGATACCGGGGTGCGCAACCTGGCGATTGCCATGGGGACGCCCACGCTGGGCATCTTTCCCGTCTCGTTCGTCTACACGTACCTGCCCCGCGGCGGTCTCCACGACGTTGTCCACGACGTCATGGGCGGGCAACCTTCCGTGGATGGGGTTTACGCGGCCGCGCTGAGAATGATGGAGGCCATTGGGCATTGATCCGTCCGGAGCCGGCATGTCCCCCGATCCGCCGCTCGTCAAACCGATCGCCGCGGTACTGTACCGTGACGACACTCTGCTCGAGCAGTGCCTGGCACGGCTGGAGGCGGCATTCTCCCCCGTCGACTGCCGCGGCGCCGCCCATCGGTTCGACCTGACGGACTATTACGCCCCGGAGATGGGCAGCGGGCTGTGCCGCGTGCTGGTCTCCTTCTCCGCGTTGCGGGCGCCCCCGTTTCTCGTCGACGCCAGGCACACCGCGGCGGCGACCGAGGATGCATTCCGGCTGGAGGAGAAGCGCCGGGTCAATGTGGATGTGGGCTATCTGGACCTGTACAAGGTAGTGCTCGCCTCCTGGAAGGGGCGCGGCCACAAGCTGTATCTCGATCGCGGCGTGTGGGCGGATATCGTGCTCACCTTCGCCAAGGGCCGCTTTCACCCGCTGCCCTGGAGCTTTCCGGACTTCCGGGCCGGCCGCTACGATGCGGAGCTGCGGGCAATGCGCAGGCGTTATCTGCGCCAACTGCGCGGCGCCGGGCCGCAACGAGAACGGGGAGAACGCGAGAGTCCCAGAAGGTCTGTGAATCATTGCGAATAACCTGCATTTGAGGGAAGAAACACGCGACACGCAATTGTTTCAGCTCGCGACACGCAAGCGTTGTGGCTTCCCCACAACCCGCTTTTCGCCTGTTCTTCGGTAGTGGGTCATTTTCAAAGCGTGTGATATTTTACTGGATTCGAATGGCCAAAACGGAGATTCTACTCTAGGGCTTTTTCTAAACCCGTTGCGGTTTGTAGGTACTATCCCGTTGGATGGGGAGAAGCGCTGCTAGCTCGGAGTTCGCTTCGCAAAGGAGGATGCCATGGCACGCATACGTTGTTTGGTCGGTGCACGACTGCTTCACGCTGGCGCCATCCTGTTAATTGTCTTGATCACCACAACGCTTTCGAACGCCTCACCTCGTGACGAACTGGTCGCGCGGGGGCTGCAATTCAACGCGGCCGCGTTCGTGGAGCGAGCCGGTGCCGGCGACTTGGAAGCCGTGAAGCTGTTCGTTGCGGCTGGGATAAACCCGAACGCCCCAAAATCGACCCTTGCCCCTGCGGGCACCTCGGCCATGTTCGAGGCGTCGCTAAAGGGGCATTCTGACGTCGTAACGTTTCTGCTGAATCACGGCGCGGATATCGACAGCGGCGGCGCCGTTCGCAGCACAGCCCTCATGGGTGCGTCCCTTGGTGGATATCGGCAACTCGTGAAGTATTTGCTCGACAACGGCGCCGCGATCAACAAGAAGAACTATCAGGATCAAAGCGCTCTGCACCTAGCGGCCGTCGGTGGAAGCTCCGAGATCGTCCAATTGCTGGCGACGAAAGGCGCGGACGTGAATGCGAAGGGGGCCTATGGCCAGACCCCGCTCATCTACGCGGCATCGGTTGGCAGTGCCGACACAGTGCGCGTTCTCTTGGAGCATAGGGCCGAGGTAAACGCCCGCGACTATAACATGGGTCTGTCGGCTTTAGATCGCACCAAGGACCCGGAAATCGTCCGGATGCTCAGAGCGGCGGGTGGGAAGAAGGCCAGCGAACTACGCTAGCCCGGCATTGGCGAGCAATAAGCAGGCTGGCACAACTTCGCGCGAGTCCACATGCCATTACGTGTGACCCCGGCGATGGGGGCGGGCGTTGCAGATCATATATGGGATTTGACCGAGATCGCGGCGCTTCCGGATTGAAACCAACCCACTACCGGGGGTTGTCAGGGGCAAGGCCCTTTGAGGCGCCGGAAGTATAAAATCACAGGCCTTTCTAGTGCAGCGAGGGCCGCCAGGAAAGGCCGCGCACGATCTCCGCTTCCCGCGCCGCCAGCTCCTCGAGGCGTGGGTACACCTCCTCCGCTGGAAAATACTCCAGCGCCATGGTGGTGAACTGGTTTGCGTGCTTGGCTTCGCAGGCCCAGAGCGTACGATAGAAGGCCTTCAGCTCGCTGTCCTGGAGCGCCTCGTGAATGAGGCGGAAGCGCTCCGCGCCCCGGCATTCCACAATGGAGGCGACGAGCAGCCGGTCCAGAAAGCGGGCGTCGCGCTGCGTCCGGCATGTGGCGAGCAGGGCGTTGACGTAGGGATCTTTCTCGTCCGCGGTGAGGCGCAGGCCCCTTGCCTCCATCAGCGCGTAGACCTGCCGGAAATGCTCCAGCTCCTCGCGGGCGAGATCGATCAGCGGCGGGATGATCCGGGTGCGGTCGGCGTACTTGACGACCAAGCTCATGGCCAGGGCGGAGGCCTTGCGTTCGCAATTGGCATGATTGGCCAGGAAGGCGTCGAAGTGACGGAGAATATACCGCGCCCACTCAGGGTCGGTGCGCGACACCAAATCGATGGAGGCCTTGCTCATGATGGCTCGCAGCTTCGATAAGCCTTGGAATGGGCGGCGGAATAGGCCCTGCCCGTTGCCCTCTTGGTTTCTCCCACGCAATAGCACGGCCGCCGTCCGATGACGACCGGCGCTGGCCAGGAGCAGGCGTGGCGATGCGCGAGGACCCCCTGAACGAGAAGGCGGCGGCGTACCTGCGCAAGCATACCCGCAATCCGCCACGCATTCGGCAGCGGCCGCACGCGCGGCTCGGCCTTGCCGTTGCGATCCCGTGCCGGGACGAGCCGGATCTGCTCACCACACTGGCGGACCTCTGGGCGTGCCGGCGCCCGGACTGTGCCGTGGAAGTGATCGTCGTCATCAATGCCGCCGAGGACGCGCCGCCGGCAGTTCACGCGCAAAACCGGCGCACGCTGCACCAGGCGGCTGACTGGCTGGCGGACAAGGCCGATCCGCGCCTCCGCTTCCACCTGCTTCATTTCCCCGCGCTGCCCGCCCGCAAGGCGGGTGTCGGCTTGGCCCGCAAGCTGGCGATGGATGAGGCGGTGGCCCGCTTTCTGGCCGCGGGCCAGCCGGACGGCGTGATTGCCTGTCTCGATGCGGATTGCAGGGTGAGCCCCGATTACCTCAGGGCCATCGAAAAGCATTTCCGCGGCCGTCCGGAAGCGCCGGCCTGCTCCATACATTACGAGCACGACTGGGCGGCGCTGGCGGACCCCCGGCACCGCGAGGGAATCATCCAGTATGAGTTGCATTTGCGGACGGTCGTGGCGGGTCTGCGCCATGCCGGCTATCCCTTTGCCTTCCACACCACCGGCTCCGCCATGGCCGTGCGGGCGGGGGCCTACGTGCGTCAGGGCGGGATGAACCAGCGGCGGGGGGCCGAGGACTTTCATTTTCTGGCCAAGCTGATGCCGCTGGGCGGTTTCAGCGCGCTCACCGCCACCACGGTCGTCCCCTCCGCCCGCGCGTCCCACCGCGTGCCGTTCGGTACCGGCCGCGCCATGGCCGACTGGCTGGCCGACGACCGCGGCGCCTGGCTCACCTACGCGCCCGAAAGCTACCGCGACCTGCGCGCGCTGATGGGGCGCGTGGAAGCGCTCTATGCGCTGAGGCCGGACGCGGTTCCTGATTTACTCCACCGTCTGCCGGCGCCCCTGGCGCGGTTTCTCGGGGAGGTCGGCTTTGCGGGCAGACTGAGGGAGCTTCAGGAGAACAGCGCATCGGCTGCCACCTTCCGAGGCCGGTTCTGGCGCTGGTTCGATCGCTTCCGGGTGCTCAAGTACCTGCACTTCGCCCGCGATCGCCATTATCCCCTGGTGCCGGTGAGCGACGCCGCCCGCACGCTGCTGGCCTGGCAGGACCTGTGCGCGCCGGCGCCCGGAAGCGAAAGCGGCTGCACGGAGTTGTTCGAGCTGCTCGAGCGCTATCGGCGGTGGGACCGCGAGCAGGGGACGCTCGCCGCCACTGGGCCGTAAAATCCATGAAAGGTGAATTCTAGGGGAAGAATCGCGCGGCTCGCAAGCGATTCATCGCGCGGCTCGCAAGCGATTCATCGCGCGGCTCGCAAGCGATTCATCGCGCGGCTCGCAAGCGATTCATCGCGCGGCTCGCAAGCGATTCATCGCGCGGCTCGCAAGCGATTCATCGTGCGGCTCGCAAGCGATTCATCGCGCGGCTCGCAGGCGCTGTGGCGACCCAACGC
>JACZVE010000204.1 GCA_022572825.1 SAR324 cluster bacterium | reverse complement strand
CAGCGCCTTTTTCCATGCCGGCTCATCGAGCGCGACGCCGTCCCAACGCTGCTCGGCTTCTTTGTAGATGCCTTCGTAGGGAGCGTCGTGATCGGTAGACACGTATTGGAGACGAAACGGAGCGAACTCCCTTCCGTAGTAGTCGACTTCGATGACGGCGCGCGCGCCGAGCTGCTCGCGCAACTCGCTGTGAACCCAATAGTAGAGGTATTGCGACCACGCCTCCGGCGTGACCGCGGCGCGCCCTCCCTTTTCGACGATGTCGTAGCGTCCATCGCCTTCGTTCACGAGACGAAGGAGCGCGCTCCCCTCGTCCGGCAGAACGAGCTCGGCGCCGACGGTACCCGGCGTCCTACCGAGCACGCGGTCAAGAAGCGTTGTCATGGTCACTCTCCGCGTCGTCACCGGTGCCAAAAAAGCTGGTAACAATCTCGTCTATCCATGGCTCAATGGCATAGTACACCCGATTCAGGGCGTTGAATTTGTAAATGTAGGTCTTTTCGTCCTGGACGAAATAGACGGTTCGCTCGAGGTAGCCCGCGAGATGGGTCTCGACCGAGTAGAGCGTCGAGATCGCCCCAACGTCCTCGAGCGCCTCGTGCCGAACCAGACGGTAGCTATCACCGAGAAGCTCGGTGCGAACGGCATAGAAGCTTTCCACCGTCGTCGTTGGCTCCGCCTTGTTGACGGTAACCTCGAGCGTCGCATGCACCGTGGTGCCGTCTTTTTTCACGATTTCGAGGCGCACGTCGTTTCTCGGGAACTCTTCCCGATTCATGTTGCCCAGGCCGAAAGTGTCATGGAATTTTTCGATGAAACCATCCATAAACCCCCCGGTTATGAAAATCATGGGCACCATGAAGGAAACGGCCACCCTCTCACTAAAGGTGTACTCCAGAAACTCGTTTAACGACCACGCCTCCACGTCCATGATGAGCTTTACTCTTTTATTATTATCTGCCTATCCCTTTAGTTCAGCATAGGTGACAGGGGTGGCGAAAATACACGCCGTCAATAGCCGCAAGGTGATTTGTTTTTCCCAAGAGCGCCGGTTAAAGCGGTAACAAAACTCATCAAGATAGAGCTGAAGATGTTTATGGCTCACGCCATGGTAGGTCCCCAACAGGAAACGTTTGGCGTTGGAGATGGCAATATGCACCCAGTGCAGGTCTTCAGAGGCTTTTTGCGGGGGCACGGGTGTTCCATCGTGCCGATGACCAAGGGCATCGAGATGGAGGAACGATTTATGCCCATCGGTACGAATCGACTGGTTTGGAGCAATCCACCCTTCAACTGCTTGATCAACTTGGTCTTTCTGCATGTTTTCAAGTGTGCGCATCGCGATAAAGCCAGCTTTTTCACCTTGGGACTCAACCATCACCAACACCGGCGTTTTGTTCGCCGCTCCCCTGCCTCTGCGGCCTTTGGCGGCGCCGCCGAAAAAAGCGTCGTCCATCTCAATGAATCCGGAGAGCGTGTAGTCACTGTCTCGCTGGGCCATGGCCTTGCGGATTTTATGAAGCATCAGCCAGGCCGTTTTGTAGCCGAGCTCAAGTTGCTTGGCCAAACGCAAAGCCGAAACGCCGCCTTTGTCCTGGCCGGCCAGGTAGATCGCCCAAAACCACTTCAACAGAGGGGTGCGGGTCTTGTGAAAAATGGTGCCCGCAGTGAGGGAGACCTGGTGGCGGCATTTTGAACACTGCAACAGTCGCCGGGTCGCGATCCGAGAAGCCTTGACATGCTTACATTTCGGGCACACGAAACCATCGGGCCAGCGCAATTTTTCCAGCGCCCCTTCACAGGCACGCTCACTGGCAAAGCGTTTTTTAAATTGAAGCAGGGATAGATCGGATTGAATCATGGCAAACCTCCGTGTCTGCGTTTAACTCAATGATTTGTTAAGCGATTATACATAATTGGCTGCGCTAAGGGAATAGGCATTTTTTATAATGATGCATCCAGATCGTGAAGCAACCAGGCTCAAGCGCCGTCGGGGTGCCGTTACGACGCACCCAGGGCGCCGCTACTATCCGGAGATCGACGATGGGATACAGCCACATCGAGGTGCTACCCGTATCCGGCGCCCTGGGTGCGGAGATTCAGGGCCTGAACCTGGCCCGACCCCTGGGCGACGACACCTTCGAGGAGCTGCATCGGGCGCTGTTGGATTACCTGGTCGTCTTCTTCCGGGGACAGGACATGACCCCGCGGCAGCAGATCGCGTTGGGCAAGCGTTTCGGGGAGCTGGATATCCACCCCTATGTGGCCGGGATGCCCGACTGCCCGGAGATCATCCACGTCATCCGGGAGCCGGAGGACACGGGCTTCAACTTCGGCGGTGACTGGCATTCCGACGTTACCTTTCAGGAGCGGCCCGCGCTGGGATCGATCCTGTACGCGGAGGAGGTGCCCGCCTATGGCGGAGACACCCTGTTCGCCAATCAATACCTGGCCTACGAGACGCTGTCCGACGGCATGAAGTCCTTGCTGGAAGGCCTGGAGGCGCTCCACAGCGCCTCACGTCCCTACGGGCTTCACAACACTCGTGGAGACCGTCACGAATATGCCGTCAACACCCATTCCATGAAGGTCCGCTATTCGGAGGATGCCGAGCGGATGGTGGCGCACCCGGTGGTGCGCACGCACCCGGAAACCGGGCGCAAGGCCCTGTACGTCAACAGCGCGTTCACGCACCGCTTCCAGGACATGACAAAGGCGGAGAGCGAGCCTCTGCTCAAGTTTCTGATTCAGCACGCCGCGCGGATGGAATTCACCTGCCGCTTCCGGTGGGAGGTGGGCTCCGTGGCCTTCTGGGACAACCGCTGCGTACAGCACTATGCGCTGAACGATTACGCCGGCCAGCGGCGGGCGATGCGCCGGGTCACCATTGCGGGGGATCGGCCCTGCTGAAAGGGGCGCGGCGTTCTTTCCTTATTGCCTCACGTCCACCATGGTTTGCAAGTCGAACCAGCCGGGTGCGTCATCGAACATCACGCTCGGCTTGGCCATGATATGATCGGCGATGTCTTCAATGCCCAAGAACGCGACGGCTTTTGCTGCGTGAACGCGTCCCATGCCGCTCCAGACGGTCAGTTCCCTGGCCGGATCTGAGCGCTTCCAGCGCCGCAGTGTCTCGATCAAAACCGCGTTGGGCTGGGGTGTTCCGTTTCCCGGTATTCCCGGGTCCTCGCCCTCCCAAAGCAGCAGCGTGCCGTCCACGTCCACCGCGATTGAGCACGCATCGCGTAACGTTTCTTCGGAAAGCTTCGTGAGGGGTATCGTCTTCATATCCAGCTCGCGATTCCGGCGGCGTTGACGGCCCGGATGGCCAGGATTAACGACTATTGTGGATGACGCTGTTCGCGTCGCAAGCCATTGCGCAATGCGCATGGGGATATGACCTGCTTTGAGCGGTTTGAAGTCCTCTGGGCGAAACCGTTTTGGGGGGATGTAATGTAACGTGGACTCCGATCCCAGTTTCATGGTATTAAGAACCGGTGACCGCTTTGCGCTGTCGTCAGCGGCCACTTTTGAGGAATGTCCGTTATACTCATCAGAGCAGTAACGAAATTACACTGACCGTCGATCGGAGCCGCGTCCTTCGAGACGTTCGCTGCGCCTTTCGACACGCGCGGAACTTAGCCCTTTGACAGGCTCAGGACAAGCTCCCTCAGCGGGCAGGCGGCTTTTTTTCGTGTGCTCGGGAAGCCTCACCACTGCCAGTGTTGAGGCGTGTTGAAGGGCACGGGAAAGTCAATTATTTCATGCTCCCATTCGGAAATTATCGACAGGAGGAAGAAGCAATAACATGAGAATCGCGCAAGTTGCTCCATTGTTCGAAAGTGTTCCGCCAAAATTGTATGGTGGCACGGAACGTGTGATTTCCTATCTCACCGACATGCTTGTGAACATGGGTCATCAGGTAACCCTGTACGCCAGCGCGGATTCCAGCACCCTGGCGAACCTCGTGCCCATGTGCGACAGATCCCTGCGGCTGGACCCCGACTGCATCGATCCATTTGCACATTATGTGCGGATGCTGGAACGGGTCTTCAAGGATTCCAGGCAGTTCGACATCATTCACTTCCACACCGACTACCTGCATTTTCCACTGGTCAGGCGTCACCGCGGGCCGACTCTTACAACCCTGCACGGCCGCCTGGATATTGCGGACCTGCGCCCGTTGTACCAGGAATTCAGTGAGATTCCGTTGGTATCGGTCTCCAATTCGCAGCGTAAGCCACTGCCTTGGGTGAACTGGGTCGGCACGGTGTATCATGGCCTGCCATTCCACCTGTACCCCTTCCAGCCCAAGACCGGCAGCTACCTGGCTTTCCTGGGTCGCATATCGCCGGAGAAAAAGGTGGATGCCGCCATCGCGGTGGCGAAGCGCGTCGGAATGCCGCTCAAGATCGCGGCCAAAGTAGACCGGGTGGATCGCGAGTATTACCAGTCGATCATCAGGCCGCTTATGGATGATCCGCTGATCGAGTACCTGGGTGAAATCGGCGAACGAGAAAAGGGCTCGTTTCTGGGTGACGCCTTGGCCTTGCTCTTTCCCATCGAATGGCCGGAGCCCTTCGGCCTTGGAATGATTGAGGCGATGGCGTGCGGTACGCCGGTGATCGCCCGGCGGCAGGGTTCCGTGCCCGAAGTGGTGAGCCACGGCACAACCGGGTTCATCTGTGAGACGCAGGCGGAAATGGTCGAAGCCGTAGAGCGGGTGGCCTTTCTGCGGCGCGCAGGCATTCGCAGGGAATGGGAGGAGCGCTTTACCGCCACTCGCATGGCACGGGATTACCTGACCGTTTACGATAGCCTGGTGGACATCAAAAAAATAGCCTGAGCGTTGCGCGGGTAGGGGAAGCAGGTCCATGGATCAGATAATACGCGTCGCGGAACAGTATTACATCCTGGCCGCGTCCGTCCTGACTGATGCCTCCACCCGGGTGCTTAAGAACGGTGAGACCTTCGCCATATTCGACCGGCTGGGAGATGTGCAGGGTCGCGTGTTCAAGCAACATGGCATCTTCCATGAAGGGACCCGATTTCTGAGCCAAATGGAGCTGTACCTGGGCGAAGGAAGACCCTTGCTGCTCAGTTCGGAGGTGAAACTGGAGAACGCCAACCTGGTGGTCGATGTCACCAATGCGGATTGCTACGAAGATGGGGAGGTGGAGCTTCGTCGGGAGTCCTTTCATCTGTTTCGCTCCAAGTTTCTCGTCAACGGCGCCTGTTACGAGCTGATCCGCGTCAAGAACTATCTCCAACGCAGGGCCAAGGTGACCTTGGAGTTGCGGTTCGACGCCGACTTCGTGGATATCTTCGAGGTGCGCGGGATGAAGCGCCCCCGGCGGGGAGACCTGCTGCCCCCGGTGGTGGAAAAAGCCGCTGTGACGCTGGGTTACAGAGGGCTGGACGACATCGAACGGCGCACGCGGATTTTGTTCTCGCCACCTCCGGATCGCCTGTCGCAGCATTCCGCGGCCTTTGAGCTGCACCTGGATCCCAACCAGGACAAAAAGATCTTCATAACCCTGCTCTGCATTGTCGGGGATCAATCCCTTCCGCCGGACGGCGCTTTCGAAAGCGCCCTTACCCGCTCACAGGAGGTCACAGAGGGGATCAAATCCCGATTCTGCGATATATACTCCTCCAACGAGCAGTTCAATGACTGGGTAAACAGCGCAAGGGCGGACCTGCTCATGATGCTCACCCAAACCCCCGACGGACTGTATCCTTACGCCGGGATTCCCTGGTTCGATACCGTTTTTGGCCGGGACGGCATCATCACCGCATTGCAATGTGTGTGGGTGGTGCCCGAGATTGCCAAGGGGGTGCTGCGCTTTCTGGCGGCGCGGCAGGCCAAGGATACGGAGCCGGAGCGTGATGCGGAGCCCGGCAAGATTCTTCACGAGCTCCGCCGGGGAGAGATGGCCAACCTGGGAGAAATCCCGTTCGGACGGTATTACGGCGCCGTCGATACCACCCCCTTGTTTGTGCTGCTGGCGGGCGCCTACTACGAGAGTACCGGCGACCTGGAAACCATCGAGGAGATCTGGGAGGCCGTGGAGCTGGCCCTGG
>JACZVE010000203.1 GCA_022572825.1 SAR324 cluster bacterium | reverse complement strand
GGGCGGGCCGTGATCCTATGGAGCACAGGGCGGACTGGGCGTGGTGGTGAGACTGCAGGCCGGCTGCAGGGTGAGGGTAAATTGCGTCACTCCCTGCTTCACATCGTCGTCCAGAAAGTCCGGGGTGAACCCGTACCAGATCGGGTCCGTGTCCTGTATTTCTTCCAGCGCCTCCCTCCTCTCTCGCAAACCGACCGCAATCAGTTGCCAGCGCCCGGCATTGTCCGGCGGGATCTCGAACTCCACCGCATTGTCCGGGTTCGGTAGCTGCACGATCTCCAGGTAAACCACCGACTGCTCGGCATCCTTCTCCAGCAGCTCACGGTTGGTGTCGGTCACCTCCGCTTCGCTCGTGTAGGGCTGAATGCCCCCGCCAGGCGTCTTTTCGTGGGTAATCACGATGGGGCCCACGATGAGGGTCAGCACCTTCTCATTCACCCCCTCTGGGAACGTGATGGACTGGGTGGTGGACGCGCCGGTGCTGGCGCTCTGCTGCGCGGACTCGTCGAACTCCGGCCGGACGATGAAGCCGCCGTTGAAGGGATCGTCGTTGAACTGCCCGCACCCCGCCGTCAGGGCGAGCAGCGCGGCGGCGATCAGCCCCGCGGAGAAAGCTCCTGTGCGAAACCCGCTACGGCGGGCACCGGCATTGCGTATCATGACGGACTCCATGCTGCGTCCGGACTAAAAGGCCCCGTTCACGCTGATCCCGAAGATCTGGCGGACATACGGGGACTTGTTGGACAGGTTGAACACGTAGCTGTAGTTGAGCATCGCGCGCAGCTCGGGCATGAACTGGTAGCCGACCCCGCTGGAAAAGCGCAGCGGGCTATCCACCCGCGTGTCGCCCAGAAACGTTTCCGTGCTCAGCGGTACGTCGTCGGGAAAATCGCGGTACTGCGCGCCGAATCCGATGTCGAACAACACTCCGGAATCCCAGCGGTTCTTCCAGTCGAAGTCCGCGCCGACGAAGTTGAACTCGGTGTCGACTATCCCCTCCGATGCGGTGCCGGCCACCAGGAGTCTGCGGTAGGAATCCTGCCGCGCGCTATCCAGGGTGTTGTGGTCCCACTTCAAGGTGAACACCGTGTCGTCTTCCTGCCTGGCACTGGCAAAGTCCTTGACGATCACGTCCAGCCCGTACAGGTCGCGCGCGGTTCCCTCGTCGTCCGGGGCCGAGGTGCGGTAGCCCGGCGAGAGGGTATGGGTCTGCGAGTAGTCCTTTTCGCCCAGGTCGATGTCGGTGAACACGTAACCCAACTCCAGCGCGCTTCCCTCGCCCATGTCGATGCGGACGCCGCCGCCCAGGTAGATGGCATCCACGTTGAAGATCTCGTTGGCCGCGTCGCTATAGTCGATCGAGGCGTAGCCGATGAAGGCGTTCCACGGCCCCTGGAGAATGCCGCCGTTGACGTTCAGATTGATGCGGGTGTCGTCCTGCTCGTCGTCGGGCACCACGCCCTGCAGATCGATGCCTTCGATTTCGATGGGCGAACTGAGGTCGTTGGACGGGTTGTCGTCCAGCTCGAAGCGGACATCGTAATTGACGAACGTGCGCAACTGCTCGCGCTGCTTGCGCGCCAGCTCTTGCGGATCCAGGCCGGGCAGGTACACCGTGTAGACCACCGTGCGGGTCTGCCCCGCCTCATCGGTGGCCGAGACGCGCACCAGGGTTTCGGGCTGGGTGAAGACAAACTCCTTGGTGATCACCACGGTGTCTCCCGGCTCGAAGTCCTGGGGTTCGCCGTCAATCGTGACCTCGGTGATCGTGTCCGTGTCGACGATCACGAAGGTCACCTCCAGCCGCTCGGATTCCAGCAGCGTTCTCAGGGCCAGCTCGGAGGTGAGGATTTCCGGCGGGTCGTTCCGCTCTTCCTCTGCTTGGGCCCAGGCGTACCCTGCGCTGCCGGTCATCGCCAAACCGATCAAGGCCACCCCCATCCAGTGTTGCAGGCTCAATTTTCCCCTCTTTTTTTTGAGTGCCTATCCCCTTAATTCAGCATAACGGGGGCAAGCAAAATGCGGTGGTGTTCGCTGCGCGCCGGACACACACCTCCCACCCGCCCCCCAGCATCGCTTGCCAGTGGGGCGCTGCTTCCCCTCTCCCGCGGGAGCGGTGGAAGAAACGCACGACTCGCAAGCGTTTCAACGCGAGCCGGCGAGCGTTTCAGGGCGTGAGGTTCCGGCTTTCACTGCCCGTGCGTCCGAACCGCATGCTCGCTCCACGCGTCGACTATTAGAAACTAGGCGTCACCGTTGCGCGTCGCTGCGCGTCGCTGGCCGCGTTGGGGTCGAAGAAGTCTATGAAGTCGAGCTCGACAAGAATATCCTCGACAAGCGGCACCACGAAGTCACCCTTGCCTTCATTCAGCTCGTCTTCGGTCACGATGCCGGCCTCGATCAAGCCTTCCTCGCCGGGGAAATCGCGGCCCGCCCGGCTGTTGGGAGCGGGCGCATCAAGATCGTCACTGCCGAACTCGGCCTCCACCTGCGGCGGAATGGGCGCGGGCGGCGTCGGCGGATTGATGTTGATGATCAGTGACAGAAAGTTCTCACCGACGGTTACCTCCGGACCTTGCTGCCCCTGAAATCCCACGGTGGCGGCGCCGACGATCAGCAGGGTGCCGCCGCGGTTGGTCACCTGGGTGCGGTACTCGGTTCCCTTCACCCCGATCGTTGCCGTCGCGGTCTTCACGTTGAACTGCTCCCCGCCCGCCAGGGCGACGACGGAGGCACGAAACCGGCCGAACAGTGCCCGCAGGAAGCCGCTTTTCCCTTTGGAGCGCCAGGGCTTGACGTGAAAGACCGCGTTCGACCCCAGCGCTATGGTCGCCATTTCCCGCGTGCGCAAGGTGACGCGGGATTGGGGCCTGACGCGGATGAGATCTTCTTCGTTGATTTCGATCTCCTGATTGAGCTGATCGAATTTCAGGCTGCGGCCCTCCCGAACGACGGTCATGGCCCCTCGTTCGATGGTCGCTTCGCCATATAGGGCCGCCGCCCATACCGAGCCGGCAGCCAGGAGGAGCATGGGCAGGATCACTGCGATCTTGGACAAATTCATCTGGCCGCCTCCATCATATTCGCCGCTGACGCGAGCTTCCCGTAATTGAACAATGCTGTGCACATGGATACCGTCCTTGAGCAAACTCCACGACTGACTTTTCCCCGTTTTGCATCTATATAGCTATATAGGATGAGCACATCCAATATCGCATCCCCCAAATGTAGGAGGGATCACATATTTCTTATCCCTCATTTGAGGGATAAACGGGCGCCGCGTACGGCCGGAATACCTAATAATTATTACGGATTTCGGCGATGAAGCCTGGAAATAAGGGGACGCAGTGGTGGTGCGGAAAATCGATGGATTAGGCGCTATGAATGTCTTTGCCGGGAATCCGGCAACGATAGTGTCCAAGTGCGCCATTTCGGATGTTCCGGATCGATTACTCGATTATTCGGCGCCGGAACGGGCAGATAACTCTTAACGGGGAGTTCGGCGAATGCCCGACAGTACTTTTTCGGTGTGCGCGAGCCCAATATTTGCTGGCCGTCTCCCACGATGGGCGGGCGTTTTGCAGGTGTTTTCCAACGGCCTGCCAGGAAAACGCCACATAAAATCCCGTGCCCGGCTCAAAAAGGTAGTTTATAATACACAATATCCTTCAATATGGAAACAAAAAGTCGCACCGAGCCCGTGAGCGCCCAATGAACGGGTCATACCTTCCCGCCAATCATCCACAAAGGACGTGGCCATCAATATCGCGCTCCAGGGGCTGACCAAGAGCTATCTCGGCATGTTGCCGGTGCTCGACGACGTCAGCTTCAATATTGACGAGGGAGAGTTTTACTATCTCACCGGCGTGAGCGGCGCCGGCAAGACCACTGTATTTCGACTGCTCATGCTCATGGAACGGCCGGACCGGGGAACAATCCTGTTTGGCGGGGAAGACGTGACCCGGCTTTCCCCGGCGGATCAGGCCCTGCATCGGCGCAGGATCGGGATGGTGTTCCAGGATTACAGGCTGCTGGCCGACGAGAGCATCGAGGAGAATGTGGCCCTGCCCTTGCGCGTGGCCGGGTATCGTGCCGGCAAACTGCGCGGGAAAATCGAAGAGCGATTGGAGCAGGTGGGTCTTGCGGACAGGCGCAAGGACAGGGTGATGGGGCTTTCCGGCGGGGAAAAGCAGCTGGTGTCGATCGCCCGTGCGTTGGCGTTCGATCCCAAGGTGTTCTTCGCGGACGAGCCGACCGGAAACCTGGATCAATCGATGGCGATCAGGGTGATGGAACTGATTCTGGCGCTCCATCGCGGGGGATGCACCGTGATTGTGGCCACCCACGATTTGAACCTCATCCGCGCCTTCTGGGCCCGGACACTGCTGATCAAGGACCGCAGGGTGCATGAAGTACGGCTGACGGAGCACCGGTCTTCCGCCTAGACGCCGCCGGCTTGTGATGCGGCCCTATTCGCGCACGGCAGCCCGCCTGAGGATGAACCGCGCATGTACTTAAGATACGGCATTCCCCGCGCGATACGCGGATTGCGTACGAACTGGCGGGCGAATATCAACAACGTTCTAATATTGGCGGCCTCCCTGGGCGTGCTGGGGATGATCGTGCTGCTCTATTTGAATATCGTCCACTTTTCCGAGGCATGGCTTTCCGACACCACGATATCCCTGTTCCTGGAACCCGATCTGGACCCGGCAGCCCGCCGGGCCCTGTTCGGCCAAGTGCAACACCACCCGCTGGTGAAGGCCGCTGTGATGGTTACCCCACAGGACGGCCTGCGGGAGCTGGCGGAAAAGCTCGGTGCGGATCATGCCATGCTGTTGGGTGCGGGCACGGAGGGCTTGCCCTATACGATCGATGTCACGGTGTTCTTGAATTATCGTGACCGTATCGACTTGCTGGCCAACCGGTTTGAGGCGCTGACCGGTGTTGCCGACGTGATTTACACCCAACGCCTGTTGGAGGAGGTGAAGCTGTTCTTCGTGCTGCTCAAGGGAATCGGTTGGTTCTTCATCACCTTAATGGTGCTCTCCTTCTTCCTCATTGTATCCCATGCGACCAAGCTTTCCTTGTACGCGCGGCGGGACGAAATCGGGATCCTCAGCCTGGTGGGGGCCACCCGGAATTTCATCTGCTCCTCGTTTGTCGTGGAGGGCATTCTCATTGCACTCGCCGGCTGCCTGCTGGCCGCCGGGATTGTCTGGATGTGCTATCAGCTGCTGATTTCCGGCTTCTCCTGGAACGAGATTACCCAGGCCATCAAGGCGCAAACGGTGTTCTTCCCGCTTCCGGCCCTGGGCGCCGCATTGGGCGCCGCCGCCCTATTGGGAGCAATGAGCAGCCACTTCGCCGTCACCCGTCTCCTGAAGGAGCTGGAGCCATGACGCGCGCACCCGCCGGGCGGAGCGGTTGCTGCCTGCACGCGGCGCCCTTGCGTTGGCGTTGGCGGGGCGGCGGAGTTGCCCTCGCCTTGCTGGTCACGGTGCTGCTCGCTCCCCTGTGCCCCCTGGCCGAGGACGACGCGCCGGCCGTGCCCGCTCTGCTTGATCAGCGCAAGCAGGTGCAGCAGTTGAGTCAGGAGCAAGCAGAGGCACAGCAGCAGTTGGCGCACTTCCAAGGCTCGGAAAAGGAGCTGCGGCTGGAAGTCGAGATGCTTTCCGAGCTGGTGCGCATTTCCCTGGGCCGAAAGCAGGCCCTCGAAGAGCGCATCGCAGCGCAGAGCGCCGTCGTCGATCAGCAGAGGCGGGAGCTGGCCCGGCTGGGGGCGCGCATCCGTGACGGCAAGCGCCGCATCGGCCAGCGGCTGCACCGTATTTACCGCATGTCCAAGTATGGGCGCTCGGCCGCCTTGTTTCAGATCGCTCGCTTCCAGAGCTTCGTAAAGAATAGCCAGTACCTGGCACTGCTGCAGCAGGCGGATCGGGAGGCGATCCGGCAATACCAGGCGCTCAATCGCGAGCTGATCGGCAAGCAGGAAGAGGTGGAAAGAACATTGGAGCATTTGATTTCGCTACGCGAGGATTTCGACGAGGAATCCCGGCTGCTGCGCGAGCGGGAGGCCTACCTGAAGACATCCCTGCAGGACGTCGGCAAAAACCGCGTGCGCTATCTCC
>JACZVE010000202.1 GCA_022572825.1 SAR324 cluster bacterium | reverse complement strand
CGCCCCGACCGTTACGGGGGCTGGAATCTTTCGGCTCCCTTGTTCAACGATAAGGGTGTACGGCGCGCCATGGGGCACCTGTTCGACCGGGATACGTTCATCGAAAAGTTTTATCACGGCCTGCGGGAGAAAGCGGTAGGCCCCTTCGAGGCCAACTCGCGCTACAGTTCGCCCACCGTAAAGCCGCTGGAGTACTCGATTCCCAAAGCGATCCGTCTTTTGCGCTCGGCCGGGTGGAGCGATACGGACGGGGACCACGTGTTGGATAAGGGGGGCCGGCCTTTCCGATTCTCCATCATGACCGCCGATCCGGAAACCTCGGTCAAGATGCTCACCCTCACCAAGGAGTCCATGCGCAAGGCGGGCGTGGACATGAACATCAAGGTCGTTGACTGGTCCACACTGCTCACCCTGATCGATGAGTACCGCTACGATGCCGTGATGCTGGGCTGGACGCGTACGCCATGGCCGGATCCCACGGCGCTCTGGCACTCGAAGAGTGCCCAGAAAGGCGGGCTCAACCTGGTGCGCTATCGCAATCCCGAAGTGGACCGCCTGATCGAGCAAGGGGTACGCTCGATCCCGGACGCCGAGCGGATCAAGCTGTTCCGTCGCGTGCACGAGATTCTGTACGAGCACCAGCCGTATACCTTCTTGATTGAATCCAATCACACGCTGATCGGTTATCGGGCGCGCTTCCGGTACGTCCAGCCCTGGTATGCCTACGACCTGGGGCTGAACTACTGGTGGATCGCCCAGCAGACGCCTTAGGCCGGCCCGCCCACATACTTGAATGGCTGACTACTTCCTGCGCCGCATCCTGATCATGGTGCCCACGTTCCTGGGCATCACGCTGGTCACCTTCGTCGTCATCAACCTGGCGCCGGGCGGCCCGATCGAACGGATGCTCGCCGATATCCGCTTCGGGGCGGCCATGAGCGGCACCGGCGAGGGGGGCCTGGGCGGCATCACCCATGAGGGCGTGACCGAGGATATCATTGAGGAGCTGCGGCGGCAGTTCGGCTTCGACAAACCGCTGCTGGAGCGCTACGGAATCTGGCTGGTCAACCTGGCGAGGCTGGACTTCGGCACCTCATTCGTCCACGACGAGCCCGCCATCGCCGTCATCATCAGCAAGTTCCCGGTGTCCCTCCAATTCGGGGTGGCCTCCTTCGTGCTCACCTACCTCATCTGCATCCCCCTGGGCGTGCTCAAGGCGGTGGGGGATGGCACGCAGGTCGATACCGCCTCGTCGGTGCTGGTCTTTATCGGCTACGCGGTCTCGCCGTTAATGCTGGGTATCCTGTTGATCGTGTTGTTCGGCGGGGGCACGTTTCTGGACTGGTTCCCCATCGCGGGGAGCTCCTCGGATTTCTACGAGCTGATGAGCCCTTGGGAAAAGGCGGCGGACCGGCTCCACCACGCGGTGCTGCCCCTGTTTTGTTACCTCGTCGGAAACTTCGCTACGCTCACGCTGCTGATGAAAAACGCGTATCTGGAGGAACTGGGCAAGGCCTACGTGGTGACGGCCCGCGCCAAGGGGCTCACCGAGCGCCAGGTGCGCTACGGCCACGCGCTGCGCAATGCGCTCATTCCCATCGTCACCGGGCTGGGCTCGTTCCTGGGCATATTTTTCGTGGGCAACCTGTTCATCGAGCAGATCTTCTCCCTGGACGGAATGGGCCTGCTCTTTTACAACTCGCTGCTGGCGCGGGATTATCCGGTGCTGCTGGGCGTCCTCACCCTGGTCAGCATCACGCTGATGCTGGGCAATCTCCTGTCCGACTTTCTCTACGTGGTGGTAGATCCACGCATCGACTTTGCCGGATAGGCCGGAGCTCCGCCGCACCTTCCCAGCGGACGCTGCCATGAACGAGCTGGCCCACAGACGACTGGAAGCGTTCCGCTCGCGCAGACTATCGTTCTACGCGCTGATCGTGCTGGCCACGCTATTCTTCGCCTCGCTGTTCGCCGAGATGCTGGCCAACGATCGGCCCCTGGTGCTGCGATTTGGCGGGCGCACGTACTGGCCGGTGCTGGTGGACTACTCGCCGGAGCGCTTCGGCCAGCGCGATACGTTCGTGGTCGACTACCGCGCCCTGACACCGAACCTGGGGAGGCGGGATTGGGCCCTCTGGCCGCCCATCCCCTGGAGTCCGTTCGAGTCCGACCGCAGCTTGGCCAGCTTTCCCGCACCGCCGAGCGATACCCACTGGCTCGGCACGGACGACAAGGGCCGCGATCTGCTGGTGCGCCTGATCTACGGGTTCCGCATGTCGATGCTGTTCGCGCTTTCGGTGTGGCTGCTGTCCTTCGCGGCGGGGGTGTTGTTGGGTGCCGTCCAGGGTTACTTCGGCGGCTGGATCGACTTCTACGGTCAGCGCTTCACGGAGATCTGGAGTTCCGTGCCGATCTTCTTCCTGATCCTGATTCTCATCGCCATCTTTACGCCCAACGTGGTGTTGCTCATCGTGCTCTACAGCCTGTTCGGGTGGCCCCAGATCGCCCAATATCAAAGGGCCGAGTTTTTGGCGCTGCGGCGGCGGGATTTCGTGGAGGCCGCCCGCGCCCTGGGCGCCTCGCCCTGGCGGATCATCTTCCGCCACGTGCTGCCCAACGGCCTCACGCCGCTGCTGACCTTCACGCCGTTCACGATCGCCGGCGGCATTACCGGCATTGCCGCTTTGGACTACCTGGGATTCGGGGTGCCGCCGCCGACTCCCAGCTGGGGCGAGCTGTTGCGCCAGTCGCTCTCCCACTTCTCCACCGCCTGGTGGATCTCCGCCTTCTCCGTCGGCAGCATGTTCGTGGTATTGCTGTTGCTCGTGTTCATCAACGAGGGCGTGCGGGAAGCCTTCGACCCGCACCGAAGCCGCGCCTTTGGCGGCGCCGGGCGCCGTTGAAAGTGCTGTACATACCCCGGAACCGTTGGCATATTAGGTATTCTGATCCGTTCCCATGGCATTTCACAGCACACCGGAATGCTCTCCAGGGCCGCTTTCCAGAGCTACATTTCTGAGCAGCGGGGCGCCCGGGGGAGAGAAAGGAGCGGCAATGGCAATCATCACCATCACTCGGGGACTGCACAGCGGTGGGGAGACGGTGGCGGAAAACGTCGCCAAGGCAATCGGTGCGCGCTGCGTCAGCAGCGAGGTGCTCGTCGAAGCGGCCAAGACCTACAAGGTGCCCGAGGACAAAATGCTCCAGGTCTTCGAAAAAACCCCTTCCTTTTGGGAACGGATGACCGAGAGCCGGCGCATTCACCTTGCTTACATCCAGGCGACCCTGGCCGATTGGGCCAAGGATGACAACCTTGTCTATCATGGCAACGCCGGGCAGGAGCTGTTGCGGGAAGTGCCCCATTCGTTGAAGGTGCGCCTGCTGTACCCCATCGAACACCGCATCCAGCGCATCATGGACCAGTTCAACTATAACCGCGATCAGGCCGCCAAGTTCGTGGATCAGATCGATGACGACCGCACCAAGCGCATGCGGTACTTCTACAATGAGGATTGGCGCGATCCGTCCCGCTACGACCTGTTCATCCGCATGGAGCGCATCACGCCCAATGTGGCGCAAGGGATGATTCTGGACCTGGTCAAGCAGCCGGAATTCCTGCTCGGCGAGGAAAAGGTGTCCGCGTTCCAGGACTTTCTGCTCAAATGCCGCATTTACGCCTTACTGGCCGCTGCAATGGTGGGCCGCCTCAGCCTCATTAACGTGACGGTGTCCCAAGGCGTGGTCACCCTGCAGGGCACGCTGACCTCCAACGAGGCGCTGATCGAGGAATTGGTGGAGCAGATCAACGACATGGAGGGCGTCAAGCAGGTCAACAACGAGATCGTGGTGGGCCTCGTCTACCAGGAGTGGAACGTGTAGGCGCCGTATTAATGCCCGCCGGCGTCCAGCCACCCGCTCGCCGCCAGGGCAAAGACCGCCAGTTGCAGCACGACCAGCAGCAGATAGATTCGATCCTTGTGGCGCCACAGGATGGGAATCAGGGCCAGATAGGCGCTGGCCACCACGCTGACCAGGAGCACCAGGCCGGCCAGGGTCAGCATGTCGCCGTACGCCAGCAGCGCCAACCAATCCCAGCCGGTGGGAATGTCGTTGGCGCGCA
This sequence comes from SAR324 cluster bacterium, assembly GCA_022572825.1. Classification (GTDB taxonomy): domain Bacteria; phylum SAR324; class SAR324; order SAR324; family JACQKK01; genus JACZVE01. The sequence goes on along the minus strand of JACZVE010000202.1, from coordinate 2,050 downwards.
CATACGCCTCGACCCCCTCTCCGATCAAGCCCGGCAGGCGATCCAGAGCGACGTAGGGTTCCAGCACCCCGAAGAGGTAGCCTGCGAAGCATCCGGCAAGGACGATCAGTGCGCCGTTTGTGCCGATCCGTTCCACGGCGGCGAATACGCGATTGATCTCCGCCGTGCGCGCATCGCGGGGGGCCTGCTCCTCTGGCTGCAAAGGCTTCATATGCCGATGCCTCGCAGCAGGGCCCGCACACCGGCCAGCAGCAACACCCCGATCACGATACGCCGAATGACCGCGGCGCGGGTACGCAGCAGCAGCCACGTCCCGACCCTGGCGCCCACGGTGATGCCCAACACCGAGGGAACGATCACCAGCGGCAACAAGGCGCCGCGGTAGAGATAGATCAGGACAGCCGCGGTATCCGTGATGGCCAGCAGAAAATAGCTGGTGGCGACGGCAATCTTGAGAGGCACACCCATCACCAGATTGAGCACGGGCACATTGGCCCAACCGGCCCCCAGCCCGAATATGCCGGCCATCAGGCCCACTCCGGAGAACAGCACCAGACCCACGCCCATGGACTTGGGGCGCCAGTCGACGCGCTCATTGCGCTCAGGATCCCAATAGCTCCCCTCGATGCCCAATACCCCGGCTAGGCGGCTCGTCGAGCCTTGCGAAGGGGTGAGCGCGGGTCGGAACACCGTCATGATGACTGCTATGAGGAGAATGACCGCGCCGAGGGTCAGTTGCACCACATGAACGGGCAGGGCCAACCCGATCAACGCGCCGGCGACAGAGCCGATGGATGCCACCAGGCAGAACGGGATCGCCAGGCGCACGTTGACCAGGTTTTGCCGCACCAGCGTCGGCCCGGCGGACAGGGCGCCCGCCAGCGCGACCATCAGCCCGGCGCCGCGCACGAAGTCGATGTGCACCCACGGCGCAAAGCCGCTGACGATCGGCACGAACAGCACGCCGCCGCCGATGCCCGCCAGCACGGCCAGCACGCCCAGCAGGCAGGTCAGCCCGAAGAAGGCGATGGGAAGCATCCACCACGGCCAGGCCGCGGGGATCGCACCCGCCCCCGGCTGCGCGGCCATGGCGGCAACGGGCGTGGCGAGCAGCGCCGAGAGCATCAGCCCCCTGCTCCAGTTTCGCCGGGCGGGAAGTGATCGCATAGCCCATGCGACCCATTCGCAAACCGGTCTTGCGCTCAGATAAATCAAAAGAAGTTTGGAGGAGAGGGTTTGATGCGACGGATTCATCCCGGAAAACGACCGGAGCCAGGGGAATCGGCAACTGTGTAGAGACGGTTGTGCCGAAGACGTTAACATTCATCACGCTCGGTGTTAACGTGCATGGGCTGGAATGCTGTTTCTTTACCAGAGAAGGAAATTTGAACATGAACAAGGTGCTTGCGGCTACTTTGGTGACAGGGCTGGTGCTGTTTTCCGCTCCCGCATTTGCCGTCGTTTACAAGAACCCCGCACACTCTTTCAGCGAGGGCAAATTCGGCGTCGGCGTAAGCTTCGAATCCTTCTCCAGGGATGTAGAGTCCGAAGGATTGGGCGACGCTGAGCTCGATACGGATCAGATCACCGCGAACTTCACCATCGGCCTGGCCACCGGCGGCGCGCTCGGTCTCCACGCAGGGTTGGTCGATAGCCAGCTAGAAAATCAGGAAAGCTCGGACGGCACGGCGTTTGGGATCAGCTACCGGCACAATCTCGATCCGGACGGCGGAGAGTTGCAAAAGGGATTCTTCCTCTCCTTCCGCAGCGCCTTCGTCGACAATGAGTTTTCCGAAACGGACGCCACCCAGTTCGACGGGGGATTTGGTGTCGCACTCCCCATTGCCGACAACGCCGCCCTGTACGGCGGCGGCGTTCTGTCCGATGCGCTCAGCGGCGAAATCCTCCGCCAATGGGACGTCGCAGGCGACCGATTCGATCCCGCGGAATATCGCGTCGAAATCCAGCCGAAGTCCGGACCGGCTGTCGTTCTGGCCGAAGATGAAACCGGCGTCTGGCGGGAAGAAGAATCCGGCCGCACGGCGCTGTC
>JACZVE010000201.1 GCA_022572825.1 SAR324 cluster bacterium | reverse complement strand
CAGCCAGCCGGCGTCGGAGATGGGCCCGCTCATCAGCGCACAGCACAAGGAGCGCGTGACCGGCTACATCGCCAAGGGCGAGGCGGAGCGGGCCAAGCTGGTGCTCGACGGCCGTAAGCACCAAGCCACCTCCGCGCCGGGCAACTTCGTCGGCCCCTCGCTGTTCGATCACGTCACCCCGGAGATGACGATCTACAACGACGAGATCTTCGGACCGGTGCTGAGCGTGGTGCGGGTGCAAACCCTGGACGAAGCCATCGCGCTGGTCAACGACAATGCCTATGGCAACGGGACGGCCATCTTCACCAGCGACGGCGGTGCCGCGCGCAAGTTCGCAAACGAGATCTCCGTGGGCATGGTGGGGGTCAATGTCCCGGTGCCGGTGCCGCTGGCCTTCTTTCCGTTCGCCGGCTGGAAAAACTCGTTCTTTGGCGACCTGCACGTCCACGGCCGGGACGGCGTCAACTTTTACACGGAAACCAAGGTCGTCACCAGCCGCTGGTTCGATAGCGACGATGCCGCCAAGCGCAACATGACCATCCGGCTGAGCTGACGTTAAGGGCTGTTGAAAAGGGGGATTGGGGGAGCCAGCGCGCTCGCGGGTCGCGCGCTTTTTCCCCCGCATACGCGTTACTGCCTATCGCCTTAGCTCGGTAAAGCGCCGAATTTCCTTTCAGGCCGCTCGCCCTCTCCATAAAATGGAGAGGGGGTCTGGGGGGTGAGGCTTCACGAACGAAAATATTGAGGGCATGCAAGATGGAGTTCGCGACGGTGCTCAAAGATTTCACCGCGGCCGTGGAGGCCGGCGACGGCGCCGGTCTGGCTGCGCTGTTCAGCGAGGACGGGGTCTATCACGACACCTTCTACGGCGCATTTACGGGCCGTGCCGCCATCCGCACCATGCTGGAGGATAGGTTCTACGCCGACGCCCGCAACTTTCTCTGGGACTTCGACAGGCCCGTGTGCGACGGACGGAGCGGATACGCCTGCTGGAGATTCAGCTATACGTCCACCCTACCCGGTTGCGAGGGCAAGCGCGTGGTGGTGGAAGGAATGAGCTGCTTCGAACTGGAAGGCGGGCTGATCCGCCACTACAGCGAGAGATTCGACAGCGGGATGGCGCTGGTGCAGCTGGATTTCTCTGCCGAGCGCCTCGTCAAGCTGTTCCGGCGCTGGAATGCGGAAATTCTGGATCGGCCTGGCTTGCAACGCCACTTGGCCGGCTAGCTCAATCGCGGCGCTTCATGCCTCCGGTGCGCCCCGCCGTCTGGCCGGAGCAGCCGCCAGCAGCGCGGAGAGCTCGTCCGCATCGGCCAGCTTGGCCTCGTGGTAATAGTGAATCTGAAAGCGCACGGGCTTGCCCGCGCTTTCCAGGCGGTACGGCGCGTCCGCGGGGATGATGCCCGGGCTCTCGCGCGTGCAGCGAATGGGCTTTTCCGAGCCCGCCAGGAAGAGATTGACCTCGCCCTCGCTCACCACCACCTTGCCCCATATCTCCGGGTCCAGCGGGGAGAAGACCTGCATTGCATGGGGAATGGTGTGCTGATTGACCAGAGGCGATAGGTCCTTCAGATACGCCCCCATAGGAATGTTGTGGGCCATCCGGGTTACCTATAGGTTGTGGATTACGGCTTCTTTTTTGCCAGAAAATCCTTGCGCTCCCTCAGCATGCGCCCGCCGTCCCAATCGTAGACCGCCAGCAGCCGTCCGTCGTAGCGGCGGTTGAAGGCCTCTACCTGCCTGCGCAGATCCTCGTCCTGCACGGAAGGGTCCAGCTCGGCGCGAAGGGTCAGGTAACGGTAATCGTCCGGCGCCGCTTCCTCGCCGATCTCGACGGAGAATTTGCGTTTGTCGAAAAATTCGAATTCCAAGCGGCCCGTCTTTTTGCGGCCTACCTTTGCGGGATCGCTGTCCCCGGGCATGACATTGAAGATGTCGAGCCCGGCGATCTGATTGGCCAGGCTCTTGGCTTCCTGTTGATTGAGACGTTCGGGGTCGATGCCGTCAACTCGCCATGGGTCGCCGGGCTTGTCCCGGCCGAGCCGCAAGGGCCGCTTGCCGCTTTTGCTGATGCGGATGGATTTGAGCACTTTGTCCGCTTCCACATCGAATACGACGGTGTCGATCCAGTCCTCCGGGCGGAAATCGGCGAGAATGGAATCGCTCACCAGGTAGGCCGCCGAGTGCTCCGGGAAGCGCACGTAGGTGCCGCCGAATGCGGCGCCTTGGCTCCGGTCGTTGCCGATCAGCAGCCGGAACATCGGCTGGCCCTGCTTGTCGAGCAGGGAAACCAGGACGCCGGTCTTGTCTTTTTCCCGCTTATTGCCGTTTTCCTCCGGCATCAGCAAGCCCAGGGCGGCCAGCTTGTCCGGGTTTTCCGTCACCTGATGGGCCACCCGCTCGTTGGCCAGCTTGAAGAGCAGCCCCTTGAGCTTTTTGGTGTCGACGGGGAATCCGTGCTGCTCGGCGACGGTCCAATTGGTGCCGTCCTCGCTGTTGAGGGTCACCTCATGCTCGTTGGATTCGATGCGGATCTGGCTCGTCTCGGACAGGTCGAGATCGGGCAGGAGGGGCTGGCCGATCCGGCCCGCGCTGGGCGGCGCGTACATCCAGCGGTTCACGGCGAACGCGGCGACCGCCAGCACGATCAAAATGCCGCTGCCCAGTGCGAGCGCCTTCAGTTTCATCGTCGACCTCCACTGCGGCGGGTTCTGAGGAAAATGATCACAAAGCCGGCCAGAGCGACGAGGATTGGCATCGCCAACAGGTTGATCACCAGCAGGGTGTTGCCCAGGGCCTCGACGTCCTGCCGCAATACCTTGCGCACATCCCGCAGGGCCTTGCGGGTGCGCTGTTCCTCCAGCCGATACTGCTTGACGGCCTCCAGCTGCGCCGCGGAAAGCATCGGCTCCTGCCCCTTGGGCTTTTCCCGCTCTATTTGATCCAGCTTGCGCTTGACTTCCTCCAGTTGATCCGATAGCCGCTGCTCTTCGGTGAGATACTGATCGGCCGCGGCCACGTGCAGATTCGCCACGCGGGTGAAGGGGCGGGAAAACCTGCCACGGGAGCGGATATGAATGAGGGCTTGTCCGCCCATCATGAACTCTACGGCATTGAGCACGAAATTCAGGTTGTCGTTAATGGGCTGCGTGACCACGGTGCCGAAGAAGCTCACCTGCTGAATCGAGAACTGGTCGCCCATGAAATCCGAGTCCGCCACCAGCACCACAGTCGTGTCCTCTTTTGCTTGGGCAAGATGCGGGTGCTTGCGCTCCGGCGGCTTCTCCTTGTCCTTGGTCTCGCCGTTGTTCAGCTTCGGGGGCGGGGGCGGGCCGCCCGGAAAGGCGGACTCGAACCTGCCGGACATCAGCGCTGCCAGCACACGGGTTTTGCCGTCCGGCTGGACCATCTTGGCGATGGTCACCGGGTTTGCCATGCGCACGGTGGTGAAATCCACCAGGGCGGAACGGGCAGAGGACGTGATCAACGGCGTGAAGGTGTAGGCGAAATCCTCCGCTGTTTCGAACGCTCCGGCGTCGATGAAAGTCAATTCCTCCAGCTCGCTGGTGATCACGTGCTCTTGATCCAGGTACTTGGGATTGAGCGTTAGCCAGATCGGGTAATCGACCACGCCGAAGCGGGGCGTGTTGACGCGCGTGGCCAGCTCGTGGTCGCCCACGACCATCAGGCTCTGGTACTTGATGCCCCAGGCCTTGAACAACGTTTTCAGATTGCTGTTGCTCGGCGCGCCGAACCGGTTTTGCGCCCCAGGGTCCAGGCGCGAGTTGGGATCGACGAACACGATCATCCTTCCGCCACGCATCAGGTACTGGTCCAGCGCGTAGGAGATGCGCTCCGGGACGATCTTGGGATGAATCACCAGCACCAGCCCGACGTCATCTGCAATTTCGACCAGTTTGTCCGGCAGGAGCATCTGCACTTCATAGGATTTTTGCAGCTCTCGCATCACCGCCCAATCCTGCCCTGCCCCGGGGCCGCCCATCATCGGCCCGCCGAACCCGCCGATGGGCAGATAGGAGAGCACGCCCAGCTTTTCCCGTTGCGAGTGCCGAATGCGCGACAAGCTTTGCGAAATATCGTATTCGAGGAACTTCTCGCGGCGCGGATCGAAAAAGGGCACGATCGCCTCCCGCTCCGCGGAGAGGGCCACCATGCCGAAAAACATCCGGCTTCCGTTGGGGAGCCGGGCGGCGGAAAGTCCGTAGCGCGTGGCCCATTCCTCGTCGTCCGAGTCCGGTTTTGGATCGTAGATTTCCACGGACACCTTGCCCCTTCCGTTCGCCGCATACTCGCGCAGCAGATCGATCACCTTGGTGGAGTAAGTCTTGAACGCAGGGGGTATGTCCGCCAGGCTCTGGGAGTAATACAGCTTGAGCGTCATGGGCTCTTCCAGGCTGCCGACGATCTCCCGCGAACCCTCGGAGAGCGTGTAGAGCCCCTCCTGTGTAACGTCGAGCCGCAGCGGCACATAGGCCGCCAGCACGTTGACCGCCACCAGGCCGAGGGCCAGCAGGGCGAATGCGGCGACGGGTACCAGCGGGGATTTCTGCTTGCCTTCGCTTGCCATCTCTCCGGACTCTCCGCTTCAGGATGCCTTCTTGTTTTCCAGCACCACCACGTTGGCCAGCAGCATGAATATGATGATGGAAATGAAATACATCACGTCTCGAAAATCGATCTGCCCGCGGCGCAGGCCGTTGAAGTGCGTCGTGAAGCTGAACTGGGTGATGAGGTCCGCCAGCCACACCGGGAACCAGCCGGTCAGCGTGCGAGTGAGCACGCCGAAACCCAGCAACACCAGCACCAGGCAGATGATGAAGCTGGTGATGAAGCTGATGATCTGATTTTTGGTCAGGGAGGAGGTGAAACAGGATACCGCCAGGTAGGCGCCACCCATCAGCAAGCTGCCAACGTATCCCGCCAGCATTACACCGCCGTCCGGTTCGCCCAGATAATACACGGTGATCACCATGGGGAAGGTCAGCAGCAGCGCGAAGCCGATGAACAACCACGCGGCGAGGAACTTGGCCAGCACGGCGGTGAGAACGCTGACCGGCAGGGTGAGCAGGATTTCAATGGTGCCCTGGCGCCGGTCCTCCGCCCACAGGCGCATGCCGAGGGAGGGAATGAGGATCAGGTACAGCCAGGGATGAAAGAAGAAGAATGTCTCTAAGCTGGCCTCGTTGGACCGATAGAAGTTGCCCAGGTACCACGTCGTGCCCGTGGTGGAAATGAGAAAAATGATGATGAACACGTAAGCCACCGGCGACCGGAAGTAGCTCAGCAGTTCGCGTTTGATAATCGGGATCATCGCCTGCATCGCGCTTGGTTCCTCTCTTGTTCAGCCTCCGTTTCGCCGCGGCCCGCGCGGTTCAATCCGCGGTCACCTCGCGGAACACCTCGTCGATCCGGCCCCGTTCCACGAACACCTCCTCGAATGCGATCTTGTTTTGCTCCAGAAAGCGGGTCACCTCGGGCAGGATTACCTGGTTGTTTTCCGGAAATATCGAGAAGGTGGTGGCCCCTCCACTGATGGCGGGCGTGCGCTCGACGGCGGAGACGCCGGCCACGGCGCGAAGTTGCTCCACCAGACCGTCGCTGGCCGTGTGGGTGCGCAGTATCACGGCGTTTTGGTAGCGGGAGCGGGCTGCCAGTTCATCTGGAGTGCCGTCCGCGACGATCTTGCCGCGGGCGATGATGATGGCACGATTACAGACGGCCTCCATTTCCTCCAGGATGTGGGTGGAAAGTATGATGGTTTTCTCTTCGCCCATCTGCCTGATGACCTGGCGCATCTCGTGTTTTTGGTTGGGGTCCAACCCATCGGTCGGCTCGTCCATGATCAGTACGGGCGGGTCGTGTACCAGGGACTGCGCGAAGCACACCCGCTGCTTGTACCCTTTGGACAGCGTATCGATGATCTGGTGCCGCACGTCGGCCAGGGCCGTGAGTTCGGTGACGCGTTCCACCCGTCCATCCCGCTCCGCACCTCTGAATCCCCGCACCTCGGCGATGAAGCGCAGATATTCCGTGACGGTCATCTCGGCATAGGAGGGCGCGTTTTCCGGCAGGTAGCCGATCTGCAGCCGCACGCCGATCGGATCTTCCCGCACGTCCTTGCCGCCGACCAGCACCGTCCCGGAAGTGGGGG
>JACZVE010000200.1 GCA_022572825.1 SAR324 cluster bacterium | reverse complement strand
GCCGGGGGCGAAGATCACCAGCTGCAGCACCAGGCTGGCAAGCAACATCGCCACCACCACGGCGAAGGCGGCGCCGCCGGGGATCTCGAGCGCGGTGCGGGTGACGAAATAGTCGATGGCCAGGATCGCGGCGATGGAAAGCGCCAGCAGGATGCCGGCGAGGCCGGGGGCAACGAATATCACCAGCACGACAAGCGAGAACAGCGCCGTCTCCGGCACCGATACCCAGTTCCAGGCGATCATCAGCGTCGCGAAGCGGTTGCCGCGGCGCAGCACCAGTGTCAGCCCGAGCAGCAGGAACGGGCGGATGACCCAGGCGGCCAGTGTCTCGGCGAGCAGCGCCGCCAGCCGCTGCACTGCTTCCGGATTGCTCCGCAGCTCATCCCGATACCGCTGCTGAAACTCGGGCCATTTCGCCGGGTCGTGGGCGTACCATGTGCGCAGCTCGGGGCTGGGCGCGATGTCCTTCAGCCACAGGTCGATGCGGGCATCTGCCTTGCGCAACCCCCGCGGCCACAGGCGCTCCACCAGCACGCGCGTGCCGTCGCTCCGCGCGGGCGGCTCGTAGGCCCGCTTCAGGCGCGGCGCCGGCGGGATGCGTTCGGTCATGGGCGTGGCTCCCCTGCGGTGGCCGGGCGGGCAATAGGGCGGCGCCGGCGGCGGATCACGCCACGGCGCCCTTCTCGTAGAGGGCGTCGATGCGGGCGTCGTCGTAGTCCAGCTCGCGCAGCACCTGGCGGGTGTGCTCGCCCAGCTTGGGCGGCCGGGTGACGGTGCGGCTGCCGAAGCCGCTCAGGTGGAAGGGAATGCCGGAGGTGCGCAATCGGCCGTACTCCGGGTCGTCCACCGCGATGAAGGCATCCAGCGCGTCCACCTGCCCGTCCGCCATCAGCTCGGCCAGGTTGTTGATGGGCGAGCAGGGCACCCCCGCACGGAGTAGAGTTTCCACCACGGCGGCTGTCTCCCACTCGGCCAGGGCGGTGTTCAGGTGGCCCAGAAACGCCTCCAGGTTGGCCATGCGGCTGGGGTTGTCCTTGAACGCGGGCTCGTCGATCATCCACGCCACGCCGATGGCGTGCGCCAGGCGCTCCCACAGGTTCTGGTTGGCCGCAGCGATCAGCACCCAGCCGTCCGCGGTGCGGAATGCCTGATAGGGCGTCGCGCTGGCGTGACCGCTGCCCAGCTTCTTCGGCAGCCGGTTGTTATTGAAGAACGGCACCAGCTGCACCAGCATCAGACCCAGGGCCGATTGCAGCAGCGAACCCTCCACCTTGGCGCCCCTGCCCGTCTCCTTGCGGCGATACAGGGCCACCACCGTGGCCAGCGCGGCGGCCAGACCGGAAGTGAGGTCCAGGAAGGACACGCCCGTGCGCACCGGCTCGCCGTCCGGCATGCCGGTGAAGCTCATGATGCCGCTGTAGGCCTGCAGCAGGGTCTCGTAGCCGGGGTATTTGGCCCGCGGGCCGCGCCGGCCGAAGGCGGCGATGGAGGTGTAGACCAGCGCGGGGTTGAGCGTGTTCAGCGCCTCGTAGCCCAGGCCGAACTTTTCCATGTCGCCGGTCTTGAAGTTTTCCACCAGCACGTCCGCGCCCGCGACCAGCTCCCGGATGATCTGCGGCCCCTCCTCGCTCTTCAGGTCCACGACGATGCCGCGCTTGTTGAAGTTGAGCGCCATGAACGAGTCGCTCATGTCCTGGGTGAAAGGCGCCCAGTAGCGGGTCTCGTCGCCCTTCCTGTCCTCGACCTTGATCACCTCCGCGCCCAGGTTGGCCAGGGTGTGGGTGCAAAAGGGGCCCGCCAGCACCCGCGACAGATCGATCACGCGGATGCCGGCCAGGGGCAGGGTGTTCTCACCGTCCTGCATAACGAGCCTACCTTTCATGATGTGAGACTTCAGAAAAAGCCGATCCGCGGATTTCGCGGATCGCGCAAATTTCTGTGAAGCGGGTCACTTCGCGCACGTCGCGCGTCGATCGAGCTTGTCTGATGACGCGGCAATCATTCCCCGGATACAGGTTCTTTCAAAGGAAATTTCCGCAATCTGCGTAATGTGTGGATGAAATATTCTCGCACCGCACAGAAAATTGCAGCGATCTCGCTGGAACCATACCCATTCCATCACCGCCTGCCCAACGTCTTGTTAACACTGGCCCTTACCCCAGCAACCTTCGCCCGATGATTGCCGTGTATTGCTCCGCCCGCGAGATGTAGGGAAAGTGGCCGCCGGAAGGCAGCGCGTGCGCCTCCGCCCCGGGATAGCGCGCCCGCACCGCCTTGCGCACGGGCGGCGGCATGATGGGGTCGTCGTCGCAATCGATGATGACGATGCGGCTGTCCGGGATGGGCAGCGGCGGCAGGTCCTCGGCCCGCAGCAGCGCCAGCACCCGCGCCTTGAGATGGCGCGCGGAGATGCGCGTGCGGCCCTGGGCGCCGATCACGGCCTGGGCCAGGGCCAGCCCGGGGTCGCCGCGCGGCCACTGATCCGTGCGCGCCACGCGGTCGTCCCGGATCGTCGCGGCCGGGGTTGCCTCGATCTCGGCCAAGGGTGGGTGTTTGGGGCGCCAGGAGGTGCGGGGGTCGCACAGGGAGTTGCCGATGAACAGCGTCTCCACCACCTGCGGGTGCCGCAGGGCGATGGTCTGCGCGGTGAAGCCGCCCAGGGAAGAGCCCAGCACGCTGGCCCGCGCGATGCCCCGCTGCCTGAGGATGCGCACCGCGCCGTCCGCGTAGCGCGCCACGTCCGCCACGGCAGGGTAGCTCACGGCAATCAGGCGCAGGCGGCCGGCGAGGGCGCGGAACTGTTGCCAGTAAATCTCGCCCGTGCCCATCGTGCCGGGCAGCAGCAACAGGGCCGGCGGTGAGTGCCCAGCCGTGCGCGGGGCCGAGTCGATCACGCCCCAGCGCAGGCCCCCTGCCCTCACCACGCGCTCGGGAAACTCTTTCCGGAAGCGTTGCAGCTCCGCCGGCTCGCTCATGTCGCTCCGTTCAGGGGCACGGAGGCGGCCCTTCACAGCCCGAGGGACGCAAACGCCCCGCGCATCAGCTGCTTCCCGCCCGTCTCCACGATGTCGCCGTGGCTCATGACGATGCGGTCGTAATCCCACTGCTCCAGTTCGCGCAGGGAGGCCAGCAGCGCGGCCTTATTCCGCAGAACCACCCAGCGGAACAGGCGGGTGGGCCCGAAGCGGCCGTAGGCGTCGTCCAGCTTCAGCAGCAGCCTGCTCAGCCCCGCGAACTGCACACCCAGGTTGAACACCAGATCGGTGAGGATCAGCGTGCGGGTGGCACGATGGCAGAAGGCCGCCTCGGGCATGCGCACGCCGCCCAGCGCGAGGCGATCCAGCGCGGCGGCCAACTCCGCGGGCCAATCGTCCTCCAGCGTCCCGTCTATGCGCATGCGGCGCGCAAGGCGGGCCACGGCCTTGCGGGGCGCCAGCACGGTGGCGTCGGGATAGCGCCCGGCGTACCAGGGGGCGTCGGCCTTGTGCAGGGTGTTGGGTACGATGATCGCGCCTACCGGCCCCAGCCGATCCAGCGCAGCCATGTCCGCCTGCTCCATGCGGATCGCGCTATGGACGGCCAGCCTGCCCGAGGGCAACACCAGCACCGTCATGCGCCGGCCCAGGGGCGAGCGGCCGAATGACCCATCCACGCAGTAGAGGCCTTCATCCAGGCCGCGCATCGGTCGGTAGGGAAACACGCCGCCTTCACCGGATTTGGTTCATGCAAGGCCCTGGTGTCCTGAATGATAATTTCGTTTGATAATTAATCATCGTGACTGGCAGGCGGGCAGAATAATTCTAAGTTGTTGATGTTTATCAATGTAACCTCACCCCGCGGGGTGAGGTTTCAGCGAGACCAGCAAAACCGATCGCATCGTTTCATATATTGTATGAACTTCTCAGCGTATGAACTTCTCAGCCACCACTCCAGTCTGCGAGGGCACACTAAAGCTCTGTGCCATGGTCGCCCGCACGGCCGCTGTCCGACTTGGTGTAGAACTCCCGCAGGCGGCCGGCGACGGCCGGGTTGGCGGCGCCGGAGTAGCCCGTCAAGGCCTCGTAGGTGAGCTGATCGTCCAGCGGCCGGCCGATGACGTTGAGAATGGTCTCCTTGGCGGAACGGATGGCCCAGGTATCGTTGCGCAATATCTGGGCCGCCATCGTCTCTGCCTCCTCCATCAGCCTGGCATGGGGCACAACCCGCGAGACCAGGTTGCACTGCAGCGCCCGTTGCGCGTCGATGGGTTCCGCGGTCAACAGCATCTCCAGGGCGATCCCCGCCCCGCAGGTGTTGACCAGCCGCACGATGCCGCCGTCCCCGTGGTGCAGCCCCCGGCGCACCTCGAACGATCCGAACCTGGCTCTTTCCGAGGCGATGCGGATATCGCAGGCCAGCGCGATCTCCAGGCCACCGGCAAGGGCCCAGCCGTTTACCGCGGCAAGAATGGGCTTGTAGATGCGGTGCAGACCGCGCGTAATTGCCCCCAGGCCGTCGGCAATCTTGCGGCGCGGCATCAGGGCGTCGGCGTGCTCGCTCAGCGATGAGGTGTAGGTCTTGAGGTCCGCGCCGGAGCAGAAGGCCTGGTTGCCGGCGCCGGTCACGATGGCCAGTTCGAGGGCGTCATCGTCGCGGAAGTCCTTCCACGTTTCCCACAACAGCTCGTGCATCTCCTGGTCAACGGCGTTCATCACCTGCGGCCGGTTGAGGGTCACATAGGCGATCTTCCCGCGTTTCTCGTAGATCACGCTTGGCATCGGGCATCTCCTCGGCTCTGGCGTACAGCCGGCCGCTAGAACGCAATGGCTGGAGGGGCCGGTGCGTTTGCGTGCGGCGCGGCATCGTGCGGAAGGCCGGTGCGCCTCCAGCCTGCCCAGACCACTCGTACCATGATCGGGAATGCGGGAAAAGCGCGGCCGCGGGCGCCGCTGAGCGGGATTGAAGGGGGGCTTGGAGGAAATTGAAAAGAACCGATGCCACTCCGCCTGACATTCAGGTCATCGGGGAGAGCCCAGCAACCAGACAGCGAGGTGGCATCGGTTCCTTCTTACGCACCACGACTGAGTGCTACCCGATTGTATTTGACCAGTGTGTAAAGTAACCAACAAAGTTGCGACGATAGCACTTTCGCCACACCGGTCAGCGATGGCTCGGCGGCCGGTCAGGCCGAAGGCGGAGGGATCAATCTCAGCGCGTGGGAGGAAAGGCTCGCCATGAGCTGAGCGCTGTTGGCGGTCTTGGCCATGAGGATGATGCCGTAGAGGTAGGACAGGAGCGCCTGTGCCGTCTCCCTCACGTCGGTGGCTGCGGGAATATCGCCGGACTCCACTCCTTCCGCCAGCGCTGCTTCGAAGTAGGCTGCAAAGCGTGCGAAGGTAGCGTCCAGCTTTTCGCGGATCACCTCGTCCTGGGCCGACAGCTCCATGGCCAGGTTGCCGAAGGGACAGCCCTGGAAGCGGCCGGTGCGCTCCTCGTTGCGGGCCTGCTGGGCCGTGGCGCGCTCGAAGGCGCGTTCGATGCGCTTGAGGGGGGGTACGTCCGGCCGAAAGGCCGGCTCCAGGAGCTCGTTGCGCGTGGTTTCCCACCAGGCATCCAGCGCCGCCAGGGCCAGATCGCGCTTGGAAGGAAAGAAGTGATAGAAGCTGCCTTTGCGCACCCCGGCATGGCGGCAGAGGTCATCGACACTTACCGATGCGTAGCCGCGGGCGCGGATCAGGCCCACCGCGGTGTCGATCAGTCGTTCTTTGGCGTTGCTCGTCCGGCCCATCGCGTATCGCCGCCGGTTTTCGCGCGTCCAGCCTGGCGCCGTCGCTGTTCGCATCCCGAGTCCGCGGCGGCGTGGCAGAGAAGAAATTGCGGCGCGGCGCCGTGGAGTCAGCGGGTGCGCATGCCACTGCGCCGAGTCGGGTCGTTTTCACCATAGCGCGAACGCCGCAAAATAACACCCCGGCCCCCCGCCGGCCACCTGCACAGGCTGCGGCGATGCCCGCGACGTGCGCCCATCGGAGGCTGAACGGCCATCCGGCGCCGGTTGACCGGCTGGCCGGATGTCCCTAGGATCGACCCGGAGCAAACAGGCGGCACAGGCTGACCAGGGCGTTGCACGCGTCTTCCCGGCGCGGCGGCCGGTCTCGCCACGGAGCAGGAGCCATCCAGACGGGAGCCGCGATGACCGATCTGTACACCTGGGGCACGCCCAACGGCCGCAAGGT
>JACZVE010000199.1 GCA_022572825.1 SAR324 cluster bacterium | reverse complement strand
AGCTGGGCCAGAATGTCGCGCATGGGGCGGTCCAGGTCGACCGTCACCGACTCGCCGGAGGGCATCGCGTCCGGCTGGGGCAGAAAGCGCGCCGGATCCGTGTCCAGTTGCTCCAGAAAGACGCCCTGCGCGGTGATCTTGCCCAGGATGTTGCGGTCCGCGCTGCAGCTCACGCCCAGCCCCACCGGCAGGCTGGCGCCGTGACGGGGCAGGCGGATCACCCGCACGTCGTGGGCGAAGTACTTGCCGCCGAACTGCGCGCCGATGCCGATCTTGCGCGAAACCTCCAGCACCTGGGCCTCCAGGGTGGGATCGCGGAAGGCCGAGCCGCCCGGATTGCCCTGGGTGGGCAGCGTGTCCAGGTAGCCCGCCGAGGCCAGCTTCAGCGTCTTCATGGTGGACTCGGCCGACGTGCCGCCGATCACCAGCGCCAGGTGATAGGGCGGGCAGGCCGCCGTGCCCAGGCTGGTGAGCTTCTGCCCCACCCACCTGGGCAGGGTGTCGGGGTTGAGGATCGCCTTGGTTTCCTGGAACAGCAGCATCTTGTTGGCCGAGCCGCCGCCCTTGGCCAGAAACAGAAACTTGTAGGCATCGCCCTGGGTGGCGTGGATGTCGATCTGGGCGGGCAGGTTGCTCTTGGTGTTCACCTCCTCGTACATCGTCAGCGGCGCGTTCTGCGAGTAGCGCAGGTTCTCCCCCGCATAGGTGCGGAAGATGCCTTCGGACAAGGCCTCCTCGTCGTTGAAGTCCGTCCAGACGCGCTGGCCCTTTTGCGCATACACCTTGGCCGTGCCGGTGTCCTGGCAACTGGGCAGGATGCGCGCCGAGGAAATCACCGCGTTCTTGAGCAGGGCCAGCGCCACGTAGCGGTCGTTCTCCGAGGCTTCCGGATCGTCCAGGATGTTGCGCAGGGAGGCCAGGTGGCGCGTGCGGTAAAAGTAATTCACCTCGCTCAAGGCCTCCCGCGCCAGCGCCACCAGCGCGCCGCGCTCCACTTTGAGCATCGGCTTGCCCTCGAACGCGGCGCTTGAGACGTAGTCCTTCGTCAACTCCCGGTACTCGGTGACGTCCTCGCCCAGCGGAAACATCGGCACGTAGTTGAACTCGGTCATTCTAACAACCTCTTGCAAGGAATGATGGAAACGTCAGAACGAAGATGTGTTTATCGCGGTTTAGACGGGGCAAGGGTTCAACTCAATCTGAACCTGTTACCTGGAACCCGAAATAGATTGCACGAACGAATTCTCGTCGCAAATTATCGCGCCAAGACGCCCAGGGCGCAAATGTCAAATATTAGCGGCCTTACCCGTTCGCCACGGCGCCTGTCGTGCGGCGGCGTTCAGTCGGTCCACGGGGCTTCACTCCTCCCCCCGCGCCATCCTGTGCGGATCGACCCAGCGGTCGAAATCCGCGGCGCTGACGTAACCCAGGGCCAGGGCCGCCTCCTTGAGCGAGACCCCGCGGGCGTGGGCGTGATGGGCGATCTCGGCGCACTTGTCGTAGCCGATGTGCGGCGCCAGGGCGGTGACCAGGGCGGAGGAGCCGGCCACGTGGGCTTCCAGCCGAGGCAGGTTGGGCCGCAAGCCCTCCACGCAGTGGGCCTGGAAGCTGCGGCAGGCATCGCTCAGCAGGTAGGCGGACTCCAGAAAGTTGTGAGCGATGACGGGCTTGTACACGTTCAGCTCCAGGCTGCCCTGGCTGGCGGCGAAGGCGATGGCGGCGTCATTCCCGTACACCTGGACGGCCACCTGCGTCAGCGCCTCGCACTGGGTGGGATTGATCTTGCCCGGCATGATGGAGCTGCCCGGCTCGTTGGCGGGAATCTCGATCTCGCCCAGGCCCGCGTGGGGTCCGGACGCCAGCAAGCGCACGTCATTGGCGATCTTCATCAGCGCTCCGGCCAGCGTACGCAGGGCGGCCGAGGCGGCTGCCAGCGTGTCGTGGGCGGCCAGCCCCTCGAACCTGTTGACCGCCTCGCGGAAGGGCTGCCCGGTCAGCTCGTCCAATTCCGCCACCATGCGCGCCCCGAAGTCTGCAGGCGCGTTGAGGCCCGTGCCCACGGCCGTGCCCCCGATGGGCAATTCGTGCAGGCCCTCCAGCGAGCGCTCTACAAGGTCGAGGGAGCGCGCGAGCTGCGCGCACCAGCCGGATATCTCCTGGCCGAGCGTCATCGGTACCGCGTCCTGCAGGTGCGTGCGGCCCAGCTTGATCACCCCCGCGTACTGGTCTGCCTTGGCCTCCAGGGCGCCCTTGAGCGAGCGCAGGGCGGGCAGCAGGCCATCGCAGAGCGCTTCCACGGCCGCCAGGTGCATGGCGGTGGGAAAAGCGTCGTTGGTGGACTGGGAGCGGTTGACGTGATCGTTGGGATGAATGGCCTTCGAGCCGATGGTTCCGCCGCCGATCTCGATGGCGCGGTTGGCGAGCACCTCGTTCACGTTCATGTTGAACTGGGTGCCGCTGCCGGAGATGAAGACGGACAGGGGAAACTGATCGGCCATGCTCCCTGCGACCACCTCCCGGGCGGCCTGCTGGATTCGCCCCGCCTGCTCGCCATCGAGCAGGCCCACCGCGGCGTTCACCCCTGCCGCAGCCAGCTTGACCCGTGCCATGGCGCGCACGAGCGCCGGATGAAAGCGGATGCCGCCAATGGCGAAGTGCGCCAGCGCCCGCTGGGTCTGCGCGCCCCAGTATGCCCCGGCGGGAATCTCCACCGGTCCCAGCGTATCGCTCTCGCTGCGCGCGGGGATTTTGCCTTGGGTCATGGCGTGTGCTGCCTTCGCGCCCGCAGTTGCGTCAGGCATTGGACCTTGAAGAAGGCGGTCAGTGGAAATGCGGCCTTAAATAGCCGAGCGGACGCGGCGACCGAATGCCTTACACCCGTTTTCGCCCGCGTTCACTCCAGCCACTCGTAGCGACCCAGCACGTTGATCTTGTGGCCACCGTCGTTGACCAGGGTCAGGTGTGCCTGGTGTTGGAGATCATCTGTGTAGAACTCGAAGCGAGTTACAAACCTATCGTACAGCCAAATTCACGATCAGCGATAAACATCTCGCCGGTGGCCAACGTGCAGCACGGTCAAGGTATTCCGGCTAGCATCGATCTCGTAGATGACACGGTAGTTGCGCACTCGGATGCGCCATCCATCCCTGCCGGTCAGCTTGATGCATCCGCGCGGCCTTGGCTCATGTGCAAGGGCTCGAATCGCTTCTCTAATATGCGGATAGATGTCCTCAGGCAAACGGGCCAGCTCTTTCTGAGCACGGCTAAGAATGAAAAGGGTGTAACTCAAGAATCATCCCGTTCTATTTCGGATACGGCCTGCTCGAAAGGAACAGCCGTGTCACCGGAAGCTTTCGCCGCATCATATGCGCGGATGCATTCCAACGTCTCCAGCTCCTCCAACAGTTTCCGGTAATCCTCAATGTCCAACACTACGCCGAAGCGATTGCCTTGTTCGTCCACAATAAATCGTTCTTTGAGTTTGATCATATTGATTCTCCTCATTGCCTATCAGAAGCTGTCATCCCATAGCGGGTTCAGTGAGCCAACATTTTCCCGCGTTCCGAAGGTGGGCAGTTTCCTATCACAAATTCACGACTCCAGCCGGTCGTAGCTGCCCAGCACACTGATCTTGTGGCCGCCGTTATTCAGCTCGGCCAGACAGTCGGCGCTGTGCGCATTATTGTTGAAGTCCAGGAAGAACACGTAGGTCCAGGGAAGTACCTTGGCCGGCCGCGATTCCAGCCGGCACAGGTTGAGACGATGCTTGTAGAACACGCTGAGCAGGTCGTAGAGCAGGCCGGGGCGGTCTTCCTCCGGCTCGATGAGGATCGAGCACTTGAGCCGCCCGAAATCATAGTCCACCGCCGCGGGCGCGGCGCGTACGACGAGAAAACGCGTGGTGTTGTTCTCGTAGTTCTGGATGTCCTCCCGCACCAGAAATTCGCCATGCTCCGCGCCGAAGTCGGCAGGCACGATCGCCGCGCAGGGCCCGCCTTCGCGGGCGCGCAGAAATTGCAGCCCGGAGTCCGTATTGGAGTGGGTGAAGGTCACCTGCGCAGCGGGCAGATGCGCCGCCAGGTACAAGCTGCACTGATCGTAGGCCACCGGCTGAGTGTAAATCGCCGGCACCTCCTCGCAAGGTGCGTTGGCGAGCAGGCTGAAGCGCACGGGCACGTTGATCTCGCCGGTAATGGTCACCTTGTGCTTGACAAGGCTGTCCTGGGCGGACACGACCGTTCCCGTGTCTGAATTTTCGATGGGAAACACACCCAGCGCGTCAGCGTCTGCCTCGGCGCGCGACAGTACCTCGGGGATCGTGCGCGTGTACACGACGGCCGGCGGGTTGGCGGCGCTCATGCCCCGCAGGTAGGTTTTCAGCCGTTGGGCGGCTTTGTCGCTGAAGGTGCCCTCGGGGCCCAGGGTGTACAGGCGGGCAGGGGTGAATGGCATCCGGATACCCTGGCTGTGGGCGCCGCTGAGCCGTGCACTGGCGTCAGGCGCTGGCCTGCTGACCGGCATCGCGGAGTACTGGGCCAGGCTCCTCCCCCGGCTCCAGAAAGAGCGACTTGGTGATGCGGCGGTTGCGCCGCTGCTGGAGGAGCAGGATGGTGTCACCCTCCATCAGCTTGTCGTCTCCGCGCGGCACGAATATGTCAGAGCCCCGCTTGACGGCTCCGATCAGCACGCCGGTGGGTAAATTCAACGCGGCCAGCGACACCTGATCGCAGCGCATGCCGGATTTGATCTGCAGCGCCAGCAGTTCGATGTCGCTATTGACAAAGGCGAAAAAGGAATCCAGGTTTGCGCCTCGCACGAAGCGCAGGATTTTGCGGGCCGTCAACAGCCGGGGGCTGAAGGCCACGTCTATCAGCGAGTGGCGGGCAAGGATGGGTATGTATTCGGGTTGCTTCACCAGGGCCAATGTGCGCGCCGCTCCATGCTCCTTGGCCAGCAGACAGGACACCACGTTGACCTCTTCGGTTGCCGTCACGCTGATGAAATAGTCCGCGTGCTCGATGCCCTCCGCCTTCAGGGCATTGGCATCGCAGCCATCCACATGCAGGATCAGCGTGCGATCGAGCTGCTGCGAGAGCCACTCGGCGCGCTCCTCGGAGATCTCCAGGATGCGCACGTCGAGCATCTTCTTTTCCAGGCGCCGCGCCAGGGCATAGCCAATGTGGCCGCCCCCATTGATGAATACACGGCGCAGCGGACGGGTGGCGAGATTGAGATAAGTGAACAACCGCTGCACCTGGCTGCGTTCACAAAAGAAGTACACCTGGTCGCCTGGCTGGATCACCGTGTCGCGGTGTGGAATGGTGGATTCTCCATCCCGCTGAACGAGGGCGATCAGGGTCTGCGGAATCTGGGCGTACTGGCCAAAGTTGATGACGGTCTTGCCCGCCAGCGGGCTGCCCTCGCCGATGGGAATCCGCATCAGCAGCACCCGCTCCGACAGGAACTGATAGAAGTCGGACACCTGGGGAAATTCCACCAGATGGGCCAGATGCTCCGCCGCAACCTGGTAGGGATTGATGATCAGATCGATTCCCAAATGATGCTTTTCGGTAAACGAGGAGTCGTGACCGATATCCAGGGTCTTCACGCGCGCGATTCTCTTGACTGCCCCGACCTGGCCGGCCAACAGGCAGGCGACGATGTTGGTCTCGTCGTAGTTGGTGACGGCGATGAAGAGATCCGCCTCGCTTACGCCCGCATCCTGCAACAGGGAGCTGTCCGTGGCATTGCCCAGCAGCGTGGAGATATTGAATTCGGTCTTGAGCTGATCCAGCACGTGGTGGTCGCTGTCAATGACAACGATGTCCACATTTTCGCGATAGAGGGCACCGATGATGTGGTAGCCGACCTCGCCCGCTCCGACGATGATCACTTTCAAGGCAATTCTCCCCGCCGTCTACCGCGGCGCCGGCGCGCCGATGGGGGCACCGCTCCGGCATCATTGAGGGTGCGCCGCCCGCGCGCATCTTGCTTCTTCCTTCGAAAATAACGGAATCCTCCCGCCCCGGCAAGGCATCCTCCCCTGCGGCATTGACGGCCGCAAAGCCATCCCATCGGCCAGCGCCTTGGCAAGTGCAAGCCTCCGCAGGCCAGGGCAATCGCAAAGTCCTTAGAATGTTCTTTCCGCGCCCCTGAGGAGCGAGCCTGTCCTGAGCCCGTCGAAGGGCATCGCGAGCGTCTCGCCTGTCCTGAGCGCAGCCGAAGGGAAGGGCGC
>JACZVE010000004.1 GCA_022572825.1 SAR324 cluster bacterium | reverse complement strand
AAGGTGCCCAAGGAGTTTCGGGGCGGAAAGTTCGGCTCCTATGAGATCATCGGCTTCACCGCCGAGCCCACCAAATACATCAGCGGCACCAAGGTGGTGACCCGGCCCAAGGAACCCTCGGGCAGCAAGAGCCTGCCCAGCCTCAAGCCGGCCTACTACCTGTTCGCCAAATTGCCCGGCGCAGACACCAACCTGCACTACTGCGGGCACGGACAGGACTTTTCCTATGCCAAAGCCCCGGAGAAGCAGTTCTGCTATGACTGAATTTGCGGCCAGCGCTACACTCAGTGCATAGCTGCCGGTCTGGCGGCTCACAACTAGATAGATAGACAGTCGGGAGCGATGTGGCCGGCCCGCGTCCGTGCGACGGATGCCCCGCGCCACTGCCCCGCTGTGCCCCTCCAAATCCCGTTTCCCGTTCACTCTCACGATTCTTCGCCCGCCCCCGCGGTGCCAGGGCCTCTCGCTGTGCTTGGGGGCAGCGAATTCACCGCCGGCGGTATGTGCGCCACGGCACAGCGTGGCCTTCAGGGATGATGCAGGATGAACGGATAATCGAAATCCCCTCGGGACGTCGGCGGCGCGGGCGCGTCACCCGGCCCGGACCAAGGCGCCGGCTGCCCCGGGGTATATAGGCGCGCCGGCGCGCCATCACCGGCGGCGGCGGGGGAAATTGCGGATGAAACGATTGCGGTAATAGACTGGTAATAGACTGGTAACGGAACTATTGCACGAGTTGACCCTGGCACGATTTGAACCTGGCGCCGATTACGGGATATCAAACCATAGGAGCCAACTCCGCAGGGAAGGTTAAATGAATCTGAAGACGATTTGCGTGCTGGTGGTAGCCGGTGCTCTGACGGCCGGGTTGGCATTGGCGCACGGCCCGAGATTCCACAATGCACGCCTGGTGGAGTTCAACCGGCCCCTGCCCGCACCCGGTTTTACGCTGCGCGATCCCGATGGCGATTCGATCAGCCTCAGCGACTTTCGCGGTAAGTTCGTGCTGCTGAACTTCTGGGCCACCTGGTGCCCTCCCTGCGTGAAGGAAATGCCCAGTATGGATCGACTGGCCGACAAGCTCGCGCAGTGGCCCTTCGTCGTGCTGGGGATCTCGCTGGACGAGGAAGGTGCGGAAAAGGTACAGCCCTTCCTGGCCAGGCTGGGCGTGAGGTTCCCCATTGCCTTGGACCCGCGGTCCGAGGTATCCAGCCGATACGGGGCGCGTGACCTGCCCTCCACGTTTCTGATCAATCCCGAGGGCAACGTGATCGCCGCGGCCAAGGGCGAGCGGGAGTGGGACTCAAAGGAGATGGTGGAATACCTGACGGAAGTTATCGCGGCCAAACGCTAGTACGGGGCGAGTGCAACTCGTGTCGCAGTTACAGGGATTACAGGGCGCAGCATCGTGTTCATACGACGAATAATCAACCGGGATTGCCGCACGGATTTCCGCCGCCCAGTATTGACGCGCGGCGCTTGCACAAAATGGATTAACAGGAAGCGAATGCGCTCAACATGGGATCTCGCCGGTGGGATGAGGGGAAGCCTCCGTGCGATTGTCCTGACAGCCATCGGCTTGGCCATCGCCACGCCGCTCCTGGTGGGGTCGGCGCCTGCCTCCGAGCAGCAGAGCCCTTCCGACCCACTGGTCGCCCGGGTGAATCGCCACGAGATCCATCTCTCCGACGTGTACAAGTCGATCGAATCCCTTTCCCTGGGCGATCAGATCGATGTGCGTAGCGACATGGACGTCTACATCGAGGCGATGGTCAACGAGGAGGTCCTCTTTCAGTGGGCCTTCCGCAACGACTTCAAGGGAGAGCCCGATCTGCGTCAGGAGATCAAGGATCTTGTGGTGCGGCAACTGATCGAAAAGTACGTGCGCTCCAAAATCAACGTCGACGAGGGGGAGGTTCACGCCTATTACGAGAACAACCCGACCACCATCCGGATGGAGCACGTCATTGTCCGGCGCATTCTGCTGCTCGAGCGGGGGCAATGTGAGCAGCTGATGGCGCGAATCGATTCGCATGATACGTTCGCCGAAATGGCCAAAGTTCATTCACTGGATAAGGAAACCGCGTCCCTCGGCGGCCTAACCGGGTTGACGATGCGCTTGGATGGGGTAACGCAGGGCCCCGAGCTGGAATTCTTCGATATGAAGGTCGGAGAGATGCGCGTCTTCGACGTGCCCGAGGGCTGCCTGCTGGTACGCTCGGTGTTCTTTGAAAGGCCTCCCGTTCCGCCCTTTAATGAGGTCAAGGACAGAATCAAGTCGTTTCTGGCCAGCCGGCAGGAGTTACAGCTGATAGACCAACTGTTCGAGGAAGCCACACAGAATATGCAGGTGGAACGATTCTATAGCGAGCAGTAGCGCAAAGTTTGTCCCCTTCCGCTTCCTGCGGAACGGCGCAATCCTCCCTTTCCTTATCGAGACGCCAACGGTCTTGTCCGGTTCCCCGCCAAGCGGGCGGACCGTTGCTAACCCGCGCGCTTCCATGGCGGTACCAGCCGGTACATCAGCAGCGCCAGCATCGTCAGCAGCACATAGGCCGCGATGAACACCCACGGCGGCCAATCGTAGTAGAGCGCGGCCCGCACCAGGCGCCCCACGAACGTCGCGGTCTCCGCGCGTCCACGCAGCGCATTCTCCAGCAGCGTAAGGGGGCAGATCAGGCCCACCACGGCCTCCAGCGCCACCAGCGCCATTGCCGCCACGTGCAGCCGGCGGTAGGCGCGGTTGCGGATCCAGCGCCAGCCCAGCGCCCGGCCCAGCGGCACTGCCAGGTAGCCCGAGGCGACGAATGCGACGTAGGCCAGGTGCAGCAAGACCACCGCATCGGCCAGAAGGACGCTGACTTGCGGTTCGCTCATGGGGGAACTCGCCGAGACGCCATCAGCCCTATTCCAGCAGGGCTACCCCCTCGCGGACGATGGGGTGGCGCCGCATGACGTCCGCGTCGTGACCGGGCAGAATGTAGGATTCCTCCTTGGCCAGCCGGCGCATCAGCGCGAAGCCGTCCAGGTATTCGGGCACGTTGTGAATGATCGGCGAAGGGCGGTCGTCCCGCAGGTTGAGGTAGGTATGCGCCGCGTCGGAGGCCACGACGGCCGTGCCGGAGGCGGTGGGCACCTCGGTGATCTGTACGCCCTTGGTGTGGCCGCCCACGCGGTGCACGCGGATGCCGGGCAGGATCTCCTCGCTGCCGTCGATGAAGTGCACCCGGCCGTCGTAGTTGAGCCGCACGAGCGCCACCACGTCCTCCACCTCCATGGCATGCCGAAACACGGGATAGCGGACGTACTTGCCGGTCCAGAAGGCCATCTCGTCTTCCTGCAGGTAGAAGGTGGCCTTGGGGAACAGCGCGTAGTTGCCCGCATGGTCCCAGTGCATATGGCTGATCACAACGTGTTCGATCCCGCCCGGGTCAATACCGATGGACTCGAAGCGCTCGCGGGGATCGCACAGCCATTGCCTGCCGCGCCTTGCGCACATCTCCTCGGTGAAGCCCGTGTCCACCACGGCGGTGTGCTCCCCGTTGGTGATCACCCACATGAAGTAGGCGAGGTCCAGGGGCGTAGCGTCGTGAATGTCGCCCAGTTTTAGCTCGCCGTACACCGCGTCGCGTCGCGCGTACTGCAAAACGTAGATCTTGTACGGATTCACGGAACCTCCCGCCTCAATACTAGCCCATCACCGAGTAGCCGCCGTCCACGGGGATGGCCGTGCCCGTGACGAAGTCCGAGGCCCTGCCGGCCAGAAACACGGCGATGCCCTGGAAGTCGTCGATATGGCCCCACTTGCCCACCGGCGTGCGCGCGAGCACCCGCTCGTGCAGCCCCTGCACATGCTCGCGGGCGCCCTGGGTGAGCTCCGTGTCGATCCAGCCGGGCAGGAAGCAGTTGACCTGGATATTGTCCGGCGCCCAGGCCGTGGCCAGCGCCCTGGTCAACTGCACCATTCCGCCCTTGCTGGCCCCGTACGCGGCCACCCAGGGCGCACCGAATATGGACATCATGGAGCCATTGTTGAGAATCTTGCCTGCGCCCGCCTTCTTCATCTCCGGGTAGCAGGCCTTGCTGCAGAGAAAGGCGCTTTTCAGATTGACGTCGATCACGTGGTCCCACTCCTCCTCCAGCAGATCCTGGGGCAGCTTGCGGATGGTCGTCCCGGCGTTGTTGACCAGGATGTCCAGCCGGCCCAGCTTGTCCACGGTGCTCCGCACCATCGCTTCCACGTCGGCCGCCCGGGAAACGTCCGCCTCTACCGCGATGGCATTGGCGCCCAGGGCCGCCAGCTCGGCCACTGCGCGCGCCGATTTGTCCGCGTTGCGGCCCACGACCGCCACCGCCGCGCCGGCGCCTACCAGCCCTCGCGCGATGCCCAGCCCGATGCCACCATTGCCGCCGGTCACGATCGCCACTCTTCCCGATAGGTCGAACAGGTTCATGTCAGTCTCATGTGTCAGGGTCTCAAAACAGGAAGATGCTGGCTGTGGCACCACGGCCAGATCTCACCCTCATCGCCGGACCCGGCTGGTCGACGAGGCGGCAACGGCAGCCACTACCTCGGATTCTTCGATCTCCACCAACTCCATCCGTACGGCCAGTGTCGGGTCCGGCCAGGGTTGTCCACGCTCAATGAAGTCCTCCAGGTAATGGCCTGAGCGCCTCCTTCGCATTTCGCGACACCTCTTCTGGCGTTTCACCGGAGGTCGTACAACCGGGTAAATCGGGAAAATAGCCTGCATAGATTTCTTTGCCCCGTTCAATGATCAGCGGGTATCTTCTTTTCATGAACTCCTCCTCATACAGGAGGAAATTGCAGCCCATCGCTCGTCGTTGTGCGTTCGGGATTGTCCTCATCCTTGGGGGTTTGTGTTATCCAATCTATTACAAAGCGAATCTATTACAAACACGGTGCCTCCCTCTGAAGTGGGGCTTTGTCGCACAAGCTCAGTTCATGAAATAAACAGGAGGGAGGATGAATTTCGGAATTCTGGTTGCCGCGAAAACGGATGATGCCGGTTTTGTCGCCCACATGGAAAATTTGGGTTATTCCCATGCCTGGGTGGGGGATAGCCAGATGCTTTGGTCCGATTGTTACGCGACATTGGCATTGGCGGCCCAATTGACCCGCAAGATCAACATAGGAACGGGCGTGGCCATACCGGCAACCCGCATTGCCCCCGTCACCGCCCACAGCATTGCCTCCATCAGCCGCCTCGCTCCGGGCAGGACCTTCCTCGGTCTCGGCACCGGCTACACGGCCATGCGGGCGATGGGCCAAAAGCCCATGAAACAGAAGGATTTCAGGGAATATGTCGAGGTCGTACGCGCACTGCTAAACCGCCAGGAGGTTGCATACACCTATCAGGGCCATACGGCACTGGTCGAATTTTTGATGGCGGAGGACAAGTTCGTCGAGTTGGACCATCACATCCCCATTTACTTCTCCGCGTTCGGCCCCAAGGCCCAAAGGATGTCCGGAGATTTGGCCGAGGGGATGATTACGGGGATTCCTCGGGGTGGCCCCCCTTCCGAGGCCATCGCCAGAGCCAGGGTGGGCGCGGAACGCAGCGGGCGCGCTTTTGCTGATTTTTTCACCTGCGGGCTGGCCAACGTGATGATGCTGGAAAAGGGGGAATCCCACACCTCGGATCGCGTGTTGCGCGAGGTGGGCGCGGCGGTGATGATGGCGGCCCATTACATTTACGATCAAATCGGCGAGACGGGCGGGGAACCGCCGCATTTCGTCAGGGGCATCTGGAAGGAATACGTCGAGCATGTCCGGCAAATCCCGAAATCCCATCGCCACCTGTGGCAGCATCGCAGCCATTACAACTACCTGCGGGAGGATGAGGCGAGGTTCGTGACCAAGGACATGGTCAGGGCCAATTGCATCATCGGCACCCCCGAGGAGGTGATTGAGCGAATCCGGGAGTTGGAGCAGCAAGGTCTGCAGCACCTGTTTTTTCTTCCTTCCCTGGCCTCCCAATACCGGGTCGCCGAGGATTTTTCCCGATTGGTGATGGCGAAGTTCTAGTAGTTTTATAGTACCCACCCCATCTCCATCCGAAGTTGACGATACTTTCCCGGCGGATGAAGATCGAGGTGCGCCTTCCGACCCAAGTCCCCCCAATGGCCGAGCGGACAAGGAGCGTGAGGGCATTCCGGGAAAATTGCCCGTTGCGGTGCAAGAATGGCTGAACGGAAAAAGAGAGGAGCAATCGCCGTCACGGGAGCCAATCGCGGCTTGGGGGCGGCCATCTCCCTGGAGTTGGCCCGGCGCGGATTCACCGTGGCCTGCCTTTCCCGGGCCGGAAAGGGGGTCGAGGAGTTGCCTGTGCCCAAAACCCTGGCGGCGCGGCTGCTGGCCGAGCCCTGCGACGTGAGGGACGAGGTCAGCGTGGCCCGCGCCCTGCGGTCTGTCGCCGGCCGGGCGGGGGGTTTGCGGGGGGTGGTCAACAACGCCGGCATTCATCTGCACGGCCCCAGCGAAACCTTCTCCGCCGCGGACTTCGAGGAGGTTCTGCGCACCAACGTGACGGGGCTGTTCGTCGTTTGCCGGGAGGCTTACCCTTTGTTGCAGGCGCTGGGCGGGGGCATGATCCTCAACATGGGCTCCTTCTTCGACCGGCTGGGGGTTTCCCGCAACCTGGCCTATGCCGCCTCCAAGGCCGCCGTGGGGGCGATCACGCGATGCCTGGCGGTGGAATGGGCCCAGCAGGGCATCATCGTCCTGAACGTCGCGGCGGGCTACATCGAAACCAACCTGAACAAGGAATTCCTCCGCCGCAAATCGGTTCGCGATTACCTGCTGCCCCGCATCCCCTTGGGCCGGCCCGGCAAACCCGAGGAGGTGGCCCGGCTGGTGGCGGCGCTGTTCTCAGAAGAGCTCCCCTTCTTGACGGGAGAGACGATATACATCGATGGCGGGCAGAGCATCGCCCATTGAGGCGCCATGAAGGTTTTCGAGCGGATCGACGCGCTACCCCGGCTTTCCGAGGAGGAACGGCTGGTGCTGGAAAGCGTGCGCGCCCTGGCGCGGGACAAGTTGGGTCCCCGGGCGCAGCACCACGACGCCACGGGCGAATTTCCCTGGGAGAACGTGAAGGCCCTCAACGCGCTGGGGCTGAACGGCATTTACATCCCGGAGGCCTACGGGGGCGCCAAGCTTTCCTATGCGGCTTACCTTTGCTGCGTGCGGGAGATCAGCAAGGCCTGCGCCTCCACGGGATCCGTCTGGTCCACCACTTTCCACGCCATGAACCCCCTGATCGACTTCGGTAGCGAGGAGCAGAAGGCGCGCCTGCTGCCGGTCATTTTGCAGGGCGGGCTGGCCTCGCTGGCCATCACCGAGCCCACGGCCGGCTCCGACGCGACGGCGATGAAGACCCGGTTCACCCCGGAGGGAGACGCCATCATCGTGGAGGGCACCAAGAACTTTATCACCAATGGCGACGTGGCCGACCTGTATCTGCTGTTCGGAAAGTGGTCGGAGATCGGGGACGACAAGCGGGCCATTTCGACCCTGGTGCTGGAAAAAGGCACTCCCGGATTGACCGTCCTTCGCAAGGAGGACAAGATGGGCCTGCGGGCCTCCAGCACGGTCGCCCTGGCCTTCGATGGCTGCCGGGTTCCCCGTGCGAACCTGCTGGGCGAGCCGGGGGAGGGATTGAAGCTGCTGCTGGCCTCGCTCAACAAATCCCGGCCCAGCATTGCCGCGCACGCCCTGGGGATAGCCCGTGGCGCCTTCGAGGACGCCGTTGCCTACATCAACGAGCGCAGGCAGTGGGGCCGGCGCATCGTGGAGTTTCAGGGCATCCAGTTCCTGCTGGCCGACCTGGCCGCGGAACTGGCCCAGTGCGAGGCTTGGTTGTGGCACGTGGCCCGGCTGGTGGACGCCGGGGAGACGGATATCGCCATCGAGGCCTCCATACTCAAATTGCGGGCCTCCGATCTGGCCATGCGCATCGCCACCGAGGCCGTCCAACTGCACGGCGGTTACGGGTACTGCAAGGACTTCCGGGTGGAACGGCTGATGCGGGACGCCAAGATCACTCAAATCTGGGAGGGCACCAACCAGATTCATCGCCAGCTGATCGGGCGCAGCTTTGTCGCAAAGTAACTCCTAATATCCGGCCGGAACAGACGCGATCCGACCCGGCGGGGGGGCCACCGCTTTCCCGGTGCCCTGTTCGCGGGAAAATTTGCGCGGGAAAATCCGGGCGAGCCAGCGTGGGGCGATGCTGGGCCTTCCCATTTCCGGGAAATAAGCGGGAAAACCCCCTATTGTCCGCCAAATGATGGATTCTGCTTGTAGCCCTCATGAAAAATGGGGTAGGTTCGCTGGCGAACACCGTCTTCCCGGCTGGGTTTTCCGGTCTCCTGGAGGACGGGTGCTTTGCCGGGGGAGGTCATCGCCGGAAACCTTTGCAGGAGAATAGGAACGCCCTGGACACGCCGGGCAACACGATTGTCCGGCCCGGGGGTGTCATTACTGGGTGATCAAAAAACGACAGGAGGTGTTTCATGTCTGCAGTCAAGCCAATGCGAAAGATATTTTCCGCCCGCTTCCTGAGTGTGGGCCTCGGAGTATTCATCGCGGTGTCCCTGCTCACAGGCGCGGCTCCGCAAAAAGCCCAGGCGGCCGAGACCCTGAAAATCGGGGTTGTGTTGTTCTTGTCGGGCGCTGCCGCCGGACCTTTCGGCATTCCCGCCCGCAACGGCGTGGAAACGCTGATTGCCGCCATCAACGGGGGAAAAATCCCCGCGCCCTATAACACGAAGGGGATGGCCGGCGCCCAGATCGAGGCGGTGTACATCGACGAGTCCGGTGGCGCCACCAAGCAGGTCACCGAGTTTCGCAATCTGGTGCAACGCCAGAAGGTGGACGTGGTGGTGGGCTACATCTCCAGTGGAAACTGCATCGCCGTTGCGCCGGTGGCCGACGAACTGAAGATGTTGACCGTGATCCCCATCTGCGGAACCCCGCGCCTGTTCGAGGATGCCAGCTACAAGTACGTGTTCCGCACCATCTCCGACTCCATCACGGACAGCGTTGGAGCCGCCCATTACATCAAGGAGAAGTTTCCCAACGCCAGAACCATCGCCGGCATCAACCCCAACTACGCTTGGGGGCAGGACTCCTGGCGGGATTTCCACCTGGCCTTCAAATTAATGAATCCTGACAGCGAAATCGTCACCGAGCAATTCCCGAAGCTGTTCGCCGGGACGTTCACCTCGGAAATCTCCGTGCTGTTGCGGAAAAAGCCCGACGTGATCCACTCCTCGTTGTGGGGCGCCGATCTGGAAAGCTTCGTGAATCAGGCGGCCGCCAGGGGCTTGAACAAGCGCAGCAAGATCATCCTGACCATTGGCGAAGCCAACATGTTCCGGCTGGGGGCCAAAATGCCGGACGGCATTATTATCAGCGCCCGCGGGCCTTACGGGGTTCTCGCCCGGCAGACGCCCCTGAACGATTGGTTCCGCGCGGCCTATCAGGATCTGTTTACCGCACCGCCGGTGTATCCCTCCTACATGACGGCCCAGGCCATGCTGGGGCTGAAGATCGCCTACGACAAGGCCTCCCAGGCCAGGGGCGGCGGGATGCCCAGCACCGAGGAGGTCGTCAAGGCCTTCGAGTATCTGAAATACGAGGCCTTCGGAATCACGATAGACATGGCCTATGGCAACGGCCACCAGGCCTTCACCGGAACGGCCTATGGACAGTTCAAGTTCGACAAGTCCACCGGAACCGCTACCTTCACCGACATCATGTGGTTTGATCCCGAATGCGTCAACGCGCCCAAGGGGATGAAAGGCGCCGCCTGGATCAAGGGCGGCATGAAGGGCGCCAAGTGCGGCTAATGCGATGACGGTTGGGGACGGCGCTTCCGTGCCGTCCCTACCCATTTTTCCGGGCAAACACAAGCGTCGATTCAGGCATGCTCACCCTAATCGCCATCCTCTTGGACGGTCTGATTTTCGCCTCCTGGATTTTCATAGTGGCGGTGGGCCTGACCCTTATTTTCGGCGTCATGAGAATTCTCAACATCGCCCACGGCAGCCTGTATGCGTTCGGGGCCTATGTGGCCGCCTGGCTGGTCGGGCAATATTTGAGCGCCGGCTATGCGCCCATGGGCAGTTTTGCGGTGCTGCTTTTGTCTGCGATTATCGTGGGCGTACCCATGGGCTTTATCATGGAACGGGGATTGTTGCGGTTCATGTATGGGCGCGATGAGGTCATCATGGTTTTGGTCACCTACGCGGTGTTCCTGATCCTGGAGGACGCGATCATGCTCATCTGGGGCACCGACGCCTATTTCGCCTTCGAGCCCTATTCCCTGTTGGGAAACACCGAAATCGAGGCACTCGTTTTTTCCAATTACGACTTGGCCATGATCGCCCTGGCGTTGGTCGTGGGCGCCCTCCTCTGGTGGGGGTTGAATCACACCAGGGTAGGCAAATATCTGCAGGTGGTCATTCATGACCGGGAGTTGGCCCAGGCTTTGGGGATCAACGTCACCCGGGTGTTCACGATCACATTCATGGTCGGGGCCGTGCTGGGGGCCCTGGGCGGGGCCTTCACCGCCCCCCAGATTTCGGTGACGCCCGGCATGGGGGTCGAGGTGATCGTGCTCGCCTTCGCGGTGGTGGTGATCGGGGGGATGGGCAGCTTTCCCGGCGCCGTGGTGGGAGCGGTGTTAGTGGGCATCATCCGTGCGGCCGCCGTGCACCTGCTCCCGCAACTGGAGCTGTTTATCATCTACGCGGTCATGGCACTGGTGCTGGTTTTTCGTCCGCAGGGCCTGTTCGGCCAAGCCGAAGCGAGAAAGATATGAGGGGAATGCTCAGCAAAACCGAAATCGGCTTGTTTGTGGCCCTTGCCGTTCTCCTGCTCGCCAAGCTGATCCTGCCGGAGTGGGCCGTCACACTGGGAACGGTCGCCTTGGCCCGGGGGTTGGTGGTGTTGGGGCTGTTGATCCTCTGGCGCACCGGTCTGATTTCCTTCGGTCAGGCGCTCTTTTTTGGAACCGGCGGGTACACCGTGGGGCTGCTGCGGGTGTATGGCGGCCTGACCGACATTTTTGTGTTGACCCTGTTGGCGTTCCTGTTCGCGGGCCTGCTGGCCTACCTGTTGGGCTTGCTCATCTCCCGTTACCGGGAGATTTTCTTCGCCATGCTCTGCCTCGCTTTTTCCATGATGCTCTACGGCGTGCTGGTGAAAACCGAGGTGCTGGGCAGCACGGATGGATTCAACGTGGTCGGACTGACCCTCTTCGGATTCCCTATCGAGGGGAATACGCTGCAAACGGTCAACTATTTCTGGATGTGTCTGCTGGCATGCGCAATGAGCATCCTGGTGCACCGGTATCTGTCCTCGACGATGGGCCATCTTTCCCCGGCCATCCGGGACAACGAGATCCGTGTGGAGTACCTGGGGGTCTCCGTTCAGCGCACCATCAACGTGAAGTTCGTCATTGCCGGCGCCTTGGCCGGCGGCGGCGGCGCCATCACGGCCATCGCGGTGGGCCACGTGGACCCGGATGCCATGGTGTACTGGCTTATCTCGGGGGAGTTCGTGTTCGTCACCATTTTCGCCGGCACGGGGAGCGTCGCCGCGCCGTTTCTGGGCTCGGTGATCTTCGAGCTGCTCCGCACCTACGCGTTCGAATACATGCCACTGCTTTGGCAATTGACGATGGGGACGGTGCTGCTGATCGTTATCGTGTTCCTTCCAAACGGGTTGTGGTCCCTGGTTCAACGGGGACCGAGAAAAGGGTGACATGGCGCTGCTGCATGCGGACAACCTGAGCAAGTCCTTCGGATCGGTCATCGCGGCGGACCGGATCGAGGTCTCCATCGAAGAGCACGAGGTGATCGGCGTCATCGGGGCCAACGGAGCCGGCAAAACCACCTTCGTCAACATGGTCACCGGGTATCTCAAGCCCTCCAGCGGCCGCATTTTTTACCAGGGGCGGGACATCACTCCCCTCTCCCCGCGGGATATCACCCGCCTCGGCATCTGCCGCTCCTTTCAGGTGCCGCAGGTATTCACGTCCCTTTCCGCGTTCGACAACCTGATGATCGCCCTGGGGGTGGCGCAAAAAGGGATGTTCCACTTGCTGCGCCCCCTGCGGCGCAAGGAGCTGATCGACGCCGCCGATGCCATCCTGGCCCGCTACGACATCGCGGAATACCGGGACCAGCCCGCGGGATTGCTGCCCCAGGGGGTTCGCAAGCTGCTGGATATCGCCATGGCCATGGTGCACGATCCCAACCTGGTGTTGCTGGACGAGCCCACCAGCGGGGTCAGCGTCCATGAAAAGTACGGCATCATGGATGTGGTGATGGCCGCGCTGAAGGAGCTGGGGATCACCGTGCTGTTCGTGGAGCACGATATGGATATCGTGGAACGCTATGCCAAGCGCGTGCTGGCCTTCTACGAGGGCGCCATCATTTCCGACGGCGACCCGGATACGGTGCTGAAGGACGACCAGGTGCGCCGATTCGTCATTGGCGAGGAGCCTCAAGCAACGCGGCCGCAAACAGCGGGGGCGACCCATGCTTGAAGTGGCGGCCCTGGAAGTGAACATCGGCACGGCGAACATTCTGCGGGAGGTCAACCTTTCCGTCCCCGATGGTTCCATGTGCGGATTGATCGGGCGTAACGGCGCGGGCAAGACCACCCTGATCCGCAGCGTGATGGGCCTGTCCCAGGTGCGCTCCGGCAGCATCCTGTTCGACCGTCAGGAGCTGCTCGATATGCAGGCTTACAGGCGGGCCCGCCTGGGGATCGGCTTCATGCCCGAGGACCGGGGTCTCGTGCCTAATTTCACGACCGAGGACAACCTGCTCGTGCCGGCCTGGGCCGCCAAAATTGGGCAGGCGGAGGAGCGGCTAGCCTGGATCTACAAGCTTATGCCCGAGGTGGAGGCGTTCGCCAAACGCCGCGCCAATCAGCTCAGCGGCGGCCAGCAAAAGATGGTGGCGTTGGCCAGGGCCCTGATGTGCGGCACCAAGCTGCTGCTGTTGGACGAACCCTTCGAAGGGTTGGCGCCCGTGCTGGCCAGACGGGTGGCGGAGGTGCTGTCCAATCTGAAAAGGGAAGGGCTTTCGATTCTGGTGGCCGAATCCAACGAGAAACACGTCGCGGACATGCTCGACCACATCAACATCATCGAGCGGGGCAGCATCCAGTCCGGCTGATCACATAAGGGGATAGGGGAATCGATCTTCCACCGCATTCTCAAACACCTGCTTCAAATACACCTGCTCCACAGCTTCCTAGAAGAGCCGTTCGCTGGCCAGACGCGCACCTGCCGACAGCGCCGCGAGTTTGGCCCAAACCACATCCTCGGCGACCCGGCCCATGCCGGCCGATGTTTCGAAGCCACAGTCGGTTCCGGCGACGACTCGGCTCGGATCACCGATGGCGCCGGCCACACGCTCGATCCGCTCCGCCACGACCTCGGGGTGTTCCACGTAGTTCGTGGTGGTGTCGATCACACCAGCGACGAGGATCTGATCGGGCGCCAATCGGTCGTTGGCGAACAGGCCGTACTCATGGGCGTGCCTGGGATTGGCGAAGGGCAGAACAATGCTGCCCACGTCAGCTTCCAGGATCGAGGGCAGGATCTCGGCGAGCGGCACGTCAAGGTCATGCGGACCCTCGTAGTTACCCCAACAGACGTGAAGCCGCACCGATTCGCGCGGAACGTTCTGGAGGCTATGATTGATCGCCGCGACCACGATCTCGACGAACCCCAGAAATTCGGCGAGCGGCCGCTGCGCATAGGTTACGTGTCGTTCCAGCGCCAGATCGGGACAATCGATCTGCAAGAGGAAGCCGTGCGCTACGATAGCCTCATATTCGACCCTGAGCGCGGCGGCCAGGGCGTCGATATAGGCCGTTTGGCTATCGTAGTGTTCGTTCGGCACCGCGGCGGCGATGATACCGGGTGACGGTGCAGTGACGAAAGCTTCGGCAACATTGGGCGACGATGACGCGAGGATCCGGCGAAAGTCGTCGCATTCGCGCTCGACGAATGCTGGATCGAGATACCGCACCTCGTCCACTACCTTCGGCACTTCGAAACTGGAGACCATCTCCCGGCCCTGGAGGAATCGCTGGCGCAACGCCTGGTAACCGGGATAGCGCGCGATGTCTCCAGGCGGCGATCGGGTACCACGCCCGGCGAATCCGCTCATCCGGCGTTGGACGTACAGGAAAAAGCTTTCGCGCGGCTGCTCGCCGTTGTTCGGGATGTCTATTCCGGCGGCAATCTGCTTTGGCACGACCCAGCGGGTGGCTTCCTCGATCTGCGCTTCCAACTCGCCTTCATCGATAGGTTCGCCCCGCACCCGCCGGGCGAAGATCTCGACGAGTGCCGTCGGCCGCGGCAGGCTGCCGGCATGCGTCGTCAGGATGCGACCGTCGCTCTTTTTCATGTCCGTGGCGCTGTCGGCAAATTCGGGTCCTACCCGATGATCGTGAAATGGGCCTCGGTGGGTTTCAGGTCAACACCGTTAATGGTGTTCAAATCATTGTCAATCATGTTCACGCCTATCACAGTTCAGGCGTATCACACAGATATGAGGACGAGTGCGCCTTCGACCGCAACCGTGATCTTAATTCGGAATGTCGTGGAAACAGGCTGACCTGCCCCCGGGTCCCGTACCGCCCCGCCAGCCCGCCCAATGGGCGCGCTACTCCAGCTTGTTGGGCGCCGGCTCCCCGATGGGAATTTCCATCAGGTCCTCACCCCAGAACAGGTTGCCGGTGTAAATCTCCGCCATCTCGCGGATGAGGCGCTCGGTCACGCCGGGCACGTCCATCTGCTCGGTGATGTGGCTGACGACGAGGTTCCTGACCCCCGCCTCCTGCCCGATGCGCGCGACCTCCAGGTGGCCCGAGGTGCCGGCGGCCAGGGCGGGTCCCAGCTCCGTGCCGGAGATGTAGTGGGTCATGTGCACCAGGACGTCGCAACCCTGAGCCAGCTTGACCATGGCCGGGCTGGGGGCAGCGTCACCGGAGTAAGCGAAGGAGCCTTGCGGCGTGTCCAGGCGATAGGCCAGGCAGACCAGTTGCGGCTGCGCGTGGGGCACGCTGGCCGCGGTGACCTTCCAGCCGTTCTCCTTCACCACCGCGCCGCTGCGCAGTTCTTGTACGAGGGGCGCCGGCCATTGCCGGGGCAGCACGCCGCCGCGGGCCTCGAATATCTCCTGGCTCATGCGGTTTTCGATGCGCGCGGTGAGATCCGGCCCGAAGGCGCCCTGGGGCGAGAACAGCAGTTCGGTCATACGCTGGACGAATGGCGGGCCGTACACCTTCAGCTCGGGAATTCCCCCCGCGCCCTGATCCCAGCGGGTGAGCAGCAGCCGGGCGTAGTCCACGCAGTGGTCGTAGTGCAGGTGCGAGAAAAACAGGTGCGAGACCTGGGTGGGCCGAATGCCGGATTCCAGCAGGCGGTGGTAGGCGCCCGAGCCATGATCGAACAGGATCACGTCGCCGCCGGACTCCACCAGGTAACTGCTGCCCATGCGGCGCAGCGAAGGCGTCGGCGTACCCGTCCCGAGGAGTCGGATGCGCATCGCGCTAGAATCGATCCGCGCGGTAGGGCGTGGTGTCGATGGTGGTGGGCCGCCCGGCCATCAGCTCGGCGATGAGCTTGCCCGTAATGCCCGCGTTGGTCAGCCCCACCTGCCCGTGCCCGAACGCGAAGTAAACAGTCGGGTAGCGCGGCGAGCGGCTCACCACCGGCAGGGAGTCCGGCAGCGAGGGGCGGCACCCCATCCAGCGCGTATGCCCGGCGTCGTTCAGCCCCGGCAGCACCCGGTGCCCCACGGAGACCAGCTTGTCCACGCGCGCATAGTTGGGCGCGGCGTGCACACCGGCGAACTCCACCGAGCCGCCCACGCGCAGGCCCTCGGCCATGGGCGTGAGGGCACAGTGAAAGTCGCCGGACATCACCGGCACCTTCAGCGACACCCGCGGATCGGGCAGCATGGCGTGATAGCCGCGCTCGGTATCCAGCGGGATGCGGCTGCCCAGCATGCGGGCCAGCGGCTTGGAATACGCCCCGGCGGCCAGCACCACCGAGTCGGGAGTGTGTCGCCCGGCCTCCGTGTGCACGACGGTCGGCCCGCGCGGGCCCATCTCAAAGCCGGTGACCCGTTCGGCCAGGATGGTGCCGCCCTTGCGGCGGAAGTCCTCCGCCAGCACCTGCACGAAGCGAAAGGGGTCGGTGGAATGCGCGACCTCCGGATAGAACACGCCGTGTCGGATGGAGGGGCTCAGCGCCGGCTCCAGCTCGCGCGCGCCCTTGCCGTCCAGCACTTCCAGGCGGATTCCCGCGCGGCTGGACATGTCTACCTTATAGGGCTTTTCCTTTGCGAAGCTCTCGTCGGACTCGAAGACCAGCAGCCAGCCCTGCTTGCGCACCATATCCTGCGCCCCCGCGCTTTCCACCAGGGGCTGGTAGGCCACCAGGGCGTGCTGAGTCATGGCGTACAGGGCCGCAAATCCCGCCTCGAAAGGCCCGCGGCGGCTGGCGGCGAGAAAGCGCAGCAGCCAGGGCAGCGCCTTGAGCAGGTAGGAGGGGCGAACGATCAGCGGGCCCAGGGGATCCAGCATCATGCCGGGCACCTGCCACACGAGGCCCGGCGTGGAGTCGGGGACGCAATGGACGAGGGCAAAGATGCCCGAGTTTCCCCGCGAGCAGCCCTCCCCTGGCGGCTGCGGATCCAACACCGTCACCTGGTGGCCGTCGCGCTGCAGGTACAGCGCGCAGCAGATGCCGATGATGCCCGCCCCGATGACCGCCACCTGCCGCGGCCCGCCGTTGCCCTCCGCTTCCGCCATCACCCCTCGATTATTATGTCGCGCACAATGATTGACCCGCCCCACCCCTCATCGCCGGGATGGTATTCCCCCGCGAGCGCGCTGTAAAGGCCCGCCCGCCCCCCTCGTACGCCGGATTTCCGATAGCGGTTGCGTCGTGTGAGCAGATGCGCGAGCGCTCAGGCCGCGTCCAGCGCTCGCTGGAGATCGTCGAGAATGTCGGTGGGATGTTCGATGCCCAGGGAAAGCCGGATCATGTTCTCCGTTACGCCCACCTGTTCCTGCTCGTGCTTCCAGAACGTCGCGTAGATGGTGGAGGCGGGATGAAGGGCCAGCGTGCGCGTATCGCCCAGGTTGGTCACCCTCCCGATGAGCCGGCAGGCGTTGAGAAAGCGGAAGCAGGCGCCCTTGTCGGCCAGGGTGAACGATAGCACGCTGCCGAAGCGGCCTTTGAACTGCGCCTGGCTGAGGGCGTGGGCCGGGTGATCCGGCAGACCGGGAAACAGCACCGTCTCCACACGGGGATGCTCGCGCAGCACCGACGCCGCGGCCCGCGCGTTTTCGCACTGGCGCTCCAGCCGCAACGGCAGAGTCTCCAGCCCCGTGAGCACCAGAAAGGCGTTCATGGGAGATAGGCAAGGCCCGACGGCCGCCATCTGCCGCTTGCGCAGCTTGGCCAGATACGCCCCCTGCCCGGCGCGCCGGAAGTCATCCAGGCCAAAGCCCTCTCGCTCGTGCCAGGGAAAGCGGCCCGTGTCCACGATCAGCCCCCCGATCGTACTGGCCGGCCCGGCCAGAAACTTCGAGGTGGAGAAGAACACCACGTCGGCACGGAGCGCTTCGCGGTCGTACAGATAGGGAGTGAGCAGTGTGGCATCCAGCAGCAGCGGCAAACCGTGCGCATCGCAAAGCCGGCTCCAGGCACGGAAATCGGGCACCACCATGGCCGGATTGGCGATCGCCTCCAGGAACACCGCCCGTGTGCGCGCTCCGATCAACGCCTCGGCCTGGGCCGGTTCGCGCGGATCGGCGAAGCGCACGGTGATGCCCAGCTCGCCCAGCACGCGATCGAGGAGCGTGTAGGTGCCGCCGAACAGGTAGGGGCTGGCCACGATCTCACTGCCGGCCTGCAGCACCGTGAGCAGCCCCAGCGAGATGGCCGTCATGCCGGAGGCCACGGCAACGGTGCCGGCGGCGCCACAGGCCTCGCTGATCCGCCGCTCGAGCGCTTCCACGGTAGGATTCTGCAGGCGGGAATACACCGGCGCCTCCTCGTCTCCCGCGAAGGCCGCTTCCATCGCTTCCGCGCTGGCGTGCTCGAAGGCGGCCGAAAGCGTCACCGGCGGGAGGGTCGCCCCACCGTAGCCGCCCGCTGCCGCGACGCCGTGCACCAGCGTCGTTTCGATGTGCCGCCCCTGCCGATTCGCCGCCATCCGCCGCCGAAGCCTCCCGCGCTGTGTTCTCCGCCGCTTTCGGAATTATGAAAGCAACATATTGACATATAGTGATATTACTTGTCCAGTAGAATTTTTCGGAAGGGCGCCGTTAGCTCCGGTCGCTTGCTGTGAAATTCGCGTAGAGTCAGAACCCCTCCACTTCGCCCCCTCCCCCGTGCACGGGGAGGGGGCCGGGGGGAGGGAGGAGCCTTGACACCGCGAGGCTATATCTCTCTATACTTAATGTTAAATCTTATAATTTCCCGAATGCGATCGACGAGGGCGTCGCACCCAAGGGGCGGCGGCCGCGGAGCGCACGGGTGGCGGAGAGCGTGGAATCTGCGTTATGACGACCAGAACCTATACGCGATACGAGGTGAGGGATCATGTTGCGCGCCTCACGTTGAATCGCCCGGACAAGAAAAACGCGCTGAACCGTGGCATGCGCAAGGAAATTCAGGATTCCTTCCTCGACATGAAGAACAATGCGCAGATCTGGGTCGCCATCATCATGGCGGAAGGCGACACTTTCTGCTCCGGCAAGGACCTGATGGAGGAGATCGACCCGGCGACGGATGACGGCACGGTACTGTCGAATGACGAGCTCTTCCTTTACCAGCGATCGATCTACAAGCCGGTCATCGTCGCATTGAACGGAGCCTGCCTGGCGCAAGGTGCGGGCTTCGCGCTGAGCTCCGACATCATCGTCATGTCCGAGCGGGCCAGCATCGGCTGGCCCCAGGTGAAGCGCGGCATCTCGTCGGTCAGCGGTCCGAGCCAGGGCGCCCATGCGCTGCCGTGGACGCAAGCGATGGGCCATCTGCTCCGCGGCAAGACGATCAGCGCTCAGGATGCCCTTCGGCTGGGACTGGCCAACGAGGTGGTGCCGCATGACGAGCTGGCTGCTTGTGCCGAGCGGTGGGCTGCGGAAATCCTGGAGAACGCGCCACTGGCGGTGCAGGGTATCAAAGAGGCGGCCCGGCGCGGGCAGGATCTTCCACTGGAATCCCGCATGCGCCTGGCTCGCGACGTCGCTGACCGGGTGCTCCTGAGCGAGGATGCGAAGGAGGGCATCCTCGCATTCAAGGAAAAACGCAAGCCGGTGTGGACGGGGAGGTGAGCGTCACGGCTGGGGCCATTGTGCGTCCCCGGCTGCTATCCCGCCACTTTGCTTCTGGCGTCGCTCCGGATGAAAAATAAACGCCCCTCACAACAATTTGCAGAGAATTCAGAGTGGTATTAGCGCCAGCGGGCGGCGATCCAATCACGGATCAGCGATAGCTCCGTCTCTGGATCGATGGTGTGGGTCTTGGGGAACTCGTGCCATTCGATGGGAACCCCGGCCGCCTTGAGCTGCTCCATCTGGGCCCGGGTGCGGTGCACCGGCAACAATTCGTCGTGGCTGCCATGGGTGATCAGCCAGGCCTGCTGCCGGGCGCGGGGGTGCATTTCCGCCTCCAGCGTGTCCAGCGCAAAAGCATATCCGCTCACCCCGACGATACCCGCCAGCGGCTGGTCATAGCGCAGGGCGAAGTCGATTGACATCAGGCAACCCTGGGAAAATCCGAACAGCACCACGTCGGAGGAGGGCCAGCCCTCGGCGGCAAGCTCGGCGAACAACTGCCCCAGCAATGCGCGTCCCTGCGTTACGCCGGGCGCCGGATTGTCCACGTCGTACCAGGCCTTGCCCATGAAGTAGGGATTGGGCGCGTTCACCAGCAGGTAGTTCAGGCGGGGCAGCGCCAGCAGTTGGGGCATCCAGTAGAAGCCCTCCATGCTGTCCCCCAGCCCGTGCAGCACGATCATCAGCC
This sequence comes from SAR324 cluster bacterium, assembly GCA_022572825.1. Taxonomy (GTDB): domain Bacteria; phylum SAR324; class SAR324; order SAR324; family JACQKK01; genus JACZVE01. Next base: position 910 of record JACZVE010000004.1, on the reverse strand, counting down.
GCGCGGAGGGCGTGGCGGCGGGGAAGAAGCGGCTTTCCAGGGCGGTGATGGCGGGAGCCTGCGTCATGGGCGCCCTAGAACTGATAGACCAGGCCGAGGGAGGCCGAGGTGCTTTCCGTCATCTGGTTGTTTGCCGGATCGTCCTTCTCGGCGCGCGAGTACTGTGCGAATATGCCCAGCCCGTCCATGGGAACCCAGCCCAGGCTGGCCCGGTGCGCTTCGGTGGTGGCCGTTGCCTCCGGCACCGCCGCCTTGTCGGTTTCCTCGCTATCGCGCACGACGAGGCCCAGCACCCAGTTGCCGAAGCGCGCCTCGATGACCGCAACCTGGGTATCTTCCTCCTCGAGCGTGATGTTGGCGGCCGCGTTTTGGGCGAACTCCCCTTGGCCGACGAAGTACTCCAGGTGCCAGACAATCTCCCCGCTGTTGCGGAAGCCCACGCCGAAGCGGCGCACGTTCCGCTCCGCGGTACCGTCAGCGAAGGTGGGGAATTGGGTGCTGGTCTGCGCGAGTTTCAAGGTGCCGCCGGCTGCGCCGAGGAAGAACACCTCGCCCAGGCGTAGCGATACGCCCGCGAGGTTGGTGGTGAACTCCCTGTCCAGTCGGATCGGAGGGGCAGGGCCCTCCAGCACGGAATTCAGCACGGTCTGTCCCCCGCCGAACGCGGCCACCCCGCCCACCTGAAAGGCGACCGCGGCCCCTGTGAGGTCCACTTCCAGCGGCAGGCCGTTGATCGCACTGCCCTCGGTCTGCAGGGTCTCGGCGGCGAAGGACAGGCGCTCGCCGACCCAGCGCAGGCCGGCGAAGGGGCCATCGAAGTCGGTCCTGCTGGTTGTGGCGCCGGTGGTGGCGTCCGTATCCTCCTCGTCCGCCTGGAAGAAACCCGCGCCGATCCTGGACGGCGCTCCCC
>JACZVE010000198.1 GCA_022572825.1 SAR324 cluster bacterium | reverse complement strand
GCTGGCGATTCTGCGGGCCAATGCGGAGGCCGTGCTGGGCACGCCGGTGCCGGCCGGGGGCGTCCCGCTCTACACGGACGCACGCCATTATGCCGCCGCGGGCATCCCCACGGTGCTCTACGGCGCGGGGCCGCGCACCCTGCTGGAGGCCAACGCCCATCGCGCCGACGAGCGGCTGCACCTGGACGACCTCGCCCGCGCCACGCGCGTCGTGGCGCATACGCTGGCGGAATACTTGGAGGAATCCTAAATACGTCGCATAATCGTACGCTCGAAGCTGAAAGCAGGGATAAGGGCAGCCGGCTGGTGTTCCTGTTGCCCCCCACCCGGCGCGCAGCCGGTGGCGCGCCCGCAATCGATCAGTCCGCCGCGGACCCATGAGCGCAGACGACAGGAAGCACACGATTCTGATCGTCGAAGACGACGATCTGAATCGCACCTTGTTTCGGGACATTCTCCAACATCACGAATATTCGGTACTGGAGGCCACGTCGGGCGGGGAAGGAATCGCGGTTGCAAAGCAGAAACGGCCCGACCTGATCCTGATGGATATCCAATTGCCCATCATGGACGGATATGAAACCGTCGCCAGGCTGAAGGCAAATCCCGACACCCGTGACATTCCGGTGATGGCCGTGACCGCCTTCACCATGCAAGACGACGTGGACAAGATCATCGCCGGCGGGTTTGACGATTATCTCAGCAAACCGATCGACATTCCCGAATTGCTGGACAAGGTGAAGGATCTGGTTCTGCGATAGCGGCCACGCGATCCGGATGGCGTCCGCCATCGCTGCATCCTTCGGCCGCCGCCCCGCCAAAGGGCGCGCTGCTTATAGCGTGGCGTAGTCGATGGGCTTATGCCGCTCCAGGCTCCGCTCCATCGGCGGCAAGGGGTACTTGAGGCCGGTGGCGCAGTTGAACAGCACGACGCGCTCCTCCTTGTGCACCTTGCCTTCCTCCAACGCTCGCTTGTAGGCGGCATAGGTGGCCGCCCCCTCCGGACAGAGCAGCAGGCCCTCGCACTCGACCACTTCCACCAACGCCGCCTCGATGGCCTCGTCCTCGACGGCGATGGCGAAGCCGTTGCTGCCGCGCACGCCGCGCAGGATCAGGAAATCGCCGATGGCCACCGGCACGCGGATGCCGGCGGCGATGGTGTGCGCGTTCTCCCACAGCTCCGCGTGCTCCGCGCCGCTTTCGAAGGCCTTGACGATGGGCGCGCAGCCGGCCGCCTGCACGGCCACCATGCGCGGGCGGGCCGAGCCGATCCAGCCGATCGCTTCCAGCTCGTCGAAGGCCTTGACCATGCCGATCAGTCCCGTCCCCCCGCCGGTGGGATAGAAGATGACGTCGGGAAGCTCCCAGGCGAACTGCTCGGCCAGCTCCAGTCCCATGGTCTTCTTGCCCTCGATGCGGTAAGGCTCCTTGAGGGTGGAGGTGTCGAACCAGCCCATCTCTTCCCTGCCTTCCGCCACGATTCTGCCGCAGTCGTTGATGAGCCCGTCCACCCGGAATACCTTGGCCCCCTGCCGGGCGATCTCGCGCACGTTGATCTCCGGCGTGTCCTGAGGGCAGAACACGTAGCTCTCGATCCCCGCGCGGCTGCAGTAGGCGGCCATCGCCGCGCCCGCATTGCCGTTGGTGGGCATGGCCATCCGCGTAATCCCCAGCGCGCTGGCCATGGAGACGGCCAGGCACAACCCGCGCGCCTTGAACGAGCCCGTGGGCAGGCGCCCCTCGTCCTTGAACCATAGCCCGGCGCTGCCCAGCCGCCCCTGCAGGCGCTGCAAGGGGATGACCGGGGTCATCGGCTCGCCCAGCGAGACGATATGCTCGGCGCGGCGCACGGGGAGAAACTCGCGGTATCGCCACAGCTCCGGCGGCCGGGCGGCCAGAGTCCGCTTGTCGATGCCCTCGGCCAGGGCGCCCAGGTCGTAGCGCACCAGCAACGGCTTGCCCGCCCGCGAGAGGCCCTGCAGCACGTCCGCTTCGTGGCGTTCGCCCGTTTCGCTGCATTCCAGGTGCGTCACGTAGGTGTCGTAGCTGCCGGTGGTGCTGCTGGATGGTGTCATGGATTATGGAATCTCTCAGAGGGGGGAATGCGATTGCCGGGCAGCGCAGCATAGGCGCTAATTTAAGATGCAACCGCCGCTGAACGCCGATTCACACGGATTCGATGGTATCACGGAAACGATCATTGAATGTGCATACCTGGTGACAAACATCCTTGGTTCGGTATCTCTTGAAAACGTGTAGGAGAATTCGCTGGCGATCGAACGCAACTGTGCGAGGCTCGCTGTCGCACAACAAACTATCGATGAACGTCCTTGATGATTTGCAAAAATTACCTCAAAGCCACCGGGCTGAGAACGTTCCTGCCTATCAATGTTGGGCAGCCAGGAATTGAGGTTAAGCATATCGTGAAGGGCTTGCGACATCAGTGTTCATCCGCGTTCATCGGCGGCTACCTGGAGGAAGGGGCGTAAGTTAGCGCTTCCGATGCGCCACGGGGACGGCCCGCGGGCGCGGCCCCCGCAACTTTAGTCAGTGCAACCGGAGAGCACAGGCGGTGCCGGGGCTCCGCCGCGACTCGTCCGTCGGCTATGGGCACGGCTTGCAGCCGACGGCAGGGCCGCTGCGGGTCCCGGAAGCGCTGAGAAGAGGGCCATGTTCACCATCGACAGGCTGGATCATCTGGTGCTCACCGTGCGCGACATGGCCGCCACCATCGACTTCTACACGCGGGTGCTGGGCATGGAGGAGGTCACCTTCGGCGAGGGACGCAAGGCGCTGCGGTTCGGGCGGCAGAAGATCAACCTGCACCCGGCGGGCGGCGAGCTCGAGCCCAAGGCCGCCGCGCCCACGCCCGGCTCGGGCGATCTGTGCTTCATTACCCACACGCCCCTGGCAGAGGTGACACGCCACCTCGAGGCCCGCGGGGTGGCGCTGCTGCTGCCCCCCTCGCGCCGCACGGGCGCGCTGGGCCCCATCGAATCCGTCTACCTGCGCGATCCGGACGGCAACCTCATCGAGATCTCCAACTATCCGCAAGGGTAAGGCGCCCTGTCCGCTGGCGGGAAATTGCACCGCGCAGGATCGGCCCCGATCGCCGGCGGGCGCCTGATCATCACCGATCTCGACACCCACCGCCACACCTTCCTGCGAGAGGAGCACCATGACCGCTGGATGGGCTTCCGGCGCATGGACGTGCAGGGCTGGCTGGAGGCCGCCGGGCTGCGCGCCGTGACGGTGGAGGATGCGGGCGAGGACTGATGCGCCGTCAGCGCCTCCGGTGCGGAGGCGGCGAAGATCCGCATCTTTCTGGCTTGTGGCGAGAAATAGACCCGCGGCCGGTTTCCAGCCGCCGCCCGTCGACGGCGCGCCGCAACGCCTCCTCCCAAATTCGCTTGCGCTCACCCCGCATAAGCTCAATCATGTGTGGCAGGAAACGCTCCACCGGACAGATCGATCCGGTGGGCTGCCGCCGGCGCGCACCCGCCATCATACCGATCCCCCCCAACGAGCGCACGCCAGCGAGCATGGCAACCTCACCCGACCCCGCCACGGTGGCCCTGCACGCCGACGACGACCTGGAGTCCGCTCCGGACGTCTCGCCGCCGTTGCACCTCGCCACCACCTACCGCGCGGACAATACCGCGGGCCTCATCTACAGCCGCGAGGAGACGGCCACCCGCCGCCGCCTGGAAGCGGTGCTGGGCGCGCTGGAGGGCGGGCACGCCGTGGCTTATGCGTCCGGGCAGGCCGCCACCTACGCGGCCCTGCGCCATCTGCGCCCGCGCCGGGTGGCCATCGACCGCGGCTATCACGGCACCCACAACATACTGGCCCGGCTGCACGAGGACGGCCTGGAGGTGATCGATCTGGAACGCGAGCCGGGCGAGGGAGACGTGGTCTGGCTGGAGACGCCCAAGAACCCCACCTGCGAGCTGGAGGACATCGCTGCCCATGCCCGGCGCGCTCACGCCGCCGGCGCCAGGGTGGCCGTGGACAGTACGTTTGCCACGCCCGTGCTGCAGAATCCGCTGGCGCTGGGCGCCGACGTGGTGATGCACGCCACCTCCAAGTTCCTCGCCGGCCACTCGGACGTGATGGGAGGCGTGCTGGTCGTGCGCCACGAGGAGCAGGCCCGGCGGCTGCGCACCGAGCGCTCCCTGCTCGGTTCCATCCCCGGCGGACTGGAAACCTGGCTGACGCTGCGCTCCCTGCGCACGCTCAGCCTGCGAATCACCCGCCAGAGCGAGAGCGCGACGCGCATCGCCGCCTGGCTGGAAGGCCGGGTGCCCAGGGTGTGGCACCCCTCGCTGGCCTCCCACCCCGGCCACGCCCTGGCCGAAACGCAGATGCGCGGACCCGGCGGCGTGCTTTCCATCGAGCTGGCAAGCGAGGCGGCGGCGCGGGCCCTGCCGACCAAGCTGCGCTTGTTCGCCGAGGCCACCTCCCTGGGCGGGGTGGAATCCCTCATCGAGTGGCGCCGCCGGCACGACCCCAACGCGCCGCCCACGCTGTTGCGGCTGTCCATCGGCCTGGAGGCGCCCGAGGACCTCGTCGCGGACCTGGAGCGGGGGTTGGGGGGGTGATCGCAAGTGTTGTTAGAAGCGGTCCGCAAAATTGTTTTAGTGGGGGAAGCGGGGCGCGACACGCCAGCGGTGCGCCCCCTGCCCGTCCGACGCATTTTTCGGACCGGTTCTAATTATGATTTGTCCCCATAGTGCAGCGCCAACCAGACTGTCGCGGTATCCGCGTGTGTCCACTCCACCCGATGGCGGCGATGGGCGGGAATGACAAGGAAGTCTCCCGGCTGCAACACCCGGCTTTCGGTCTCGTCTTCGAAGCGAATCCCAGCCCCTCCGCTGAGCAGGATCACCCACTCCTCCCGCTCCTGATCGAACCACTCTCCCACAGGCATCGCCTGGCCGCGGGAGACGATCCGCTCCAGGCGAAAATTCCCGCGCTCCAGCAGGGTTTCGCAGATTTCTCCCGTGCCGTGATCCGGAATGTCGCGGAAGATATTGCGTAGCTTCATATTGAGACCTCTGTAAAATCGAATCCGCAGATTGCGCGGAGTGCAGGGAAATGGAATTTAACGGCCAACGATATTGATGAATTCACGCATTAGCCGGCGAGTGCGAGCGGGCAACGCGATTCAGGACTGAACCTCCTGAAATGAAGGTCCTATTTTGAAAAAATCGGCGTAATCTACGCAATCTGTGGAAAAAAATAACGACAGCATCGCCAATTATGCAGAGGCCTCGGAATCCTAATCCAAGGTGACGCCATGCAACATCGCGGATCGGACAGGCTGCGATACAGCGTAGTGCAGTTCGGCATCGCCGAGGAGCTGCGCTTTTCGATCCGGGACTGGGTCGGCGGGCGTTACTCGCTATGGTCGGCGGTCGGCCTGGCGCTCGCCCTGGGCATCGGCATGGAACACTTCCGCGCCCTGCTAAAAGGCGCGCGCGATATGGACCGCCACTTCCGCGATACCCCGCTCAACCGGAACCTGCCGGTGCTGGCCGCATTGATCGACATCTGGAACATCAACTTCCAGGACAGCCACAGCCTGGTCGTGCTGCCCTACACGCAGCGCCTGGCCCGCCTGCCCGATTACCTGCAACAGTTGTTCATGGAGAGCCTGGGCAAGGCCACGACCCGCGATGGCCAGCCCGTCACCCACCGCACCGGCACGATGCTCTGGGGCGGCGCCGGTTCCAACGCCCAGCACGCCTTCATGCAACTGCTCCACCAGGGCACCGAAACCTTCGCCGCCGAATTCCTGGTGCCGGCCGATCTCGGTCTCGACGACGCCGAACTCAACGCCATGAACCAGGCCAACGCGCTGGCCCAGGCCGAGGCGCTGGCGGCAGGCTGCGACGCCGGCGCGCATCGCTCGCAACCGGGCAATCACCCCTCCACGGTGATAGCCTTCGAAAGCGTGACCCCAACGCTGCTCGGCAGCTTGCTGGCGTTTTACGAACACCGCGTGTTTACAGCGGCGATGATCTGGGGGATCAACCCCTTCGACCAGTTCGGTGTCGAGCTCGGCAAGCAACTGGCCAGGGGAGAAAAGGGCTGAAGGCCTGGAGGAACCAGGAACGACACCGTGACTCGCAAAGGAATCATTCTCGCCGGCGGCACCGGCACGCGCCTGCACCCGCTGACCTACGCGGTCAGCAAACAGTTGATGCCGGTCTACGACAAGCCGCTGACCTATTACCCGCTGGCGACCTTGCTGCTCGCCGGCATCCG
>JACZVE010000197.1 GCA_022572825.1 SAR324 cluster bacterium | reverse complement strand
TGGCGGGAATGGGCTACGCGCTGGTTCGGGCGCGGCTTTCGGGCGGTGGGCGGCGCGCGTCCCGGGGGGCCGCCGCCGGCTACTCCGTGACCGCCCACCATCATCTCCATGACCGGATTACAAGCCCTGCATAGGATCAGTGACGGCCTCAACAGGATCGTTATCGCCGTCTGCGCGGCCCTGGTGGTCGTGATGCTCTCGTTCTCCACGCTGGGTATTTTCTTCGAGACCTTGTTTACCCTCGCCGAATCTCTCGGTTGGGGCGAATTCTACGCCGCCAGCCCGCTGGACTGGGCCTACTCGCATACGCGGCCCTCGCTCACCCGCCTGTTTCTTCCCTGGCTGGCGATGCTCAGCGTTACGGTCGCCTTCAAGTTCGGCGAGCACATCGCCATCGCGCTGGCCGTCCGCAACCTGCCGCCGCGCTGGCTGTTTGCGGTGCAGGCCGTCAACCTGACGGCGGTGGCCTTCTTCGCCGCCGCCCTGGTGTGGTACGGCTACGGGTTTTTCATCAATTCGACTCAGCTCTTCATGGTTTCGGAACTGCTCCAGGTATCCCATAAATGGACGGCGGCCTCGGTGCCCGCGACCGGTATCATCATGTGCGTGCATTTGCTCAGCGGCATCTCTCTGGTCGAGCAGCACGTGGCCGAGCCGGAGCCCGCCGAGTGACCCTGGCACTGACCGTTTTCCTCGTCTTCGCCCTCGCGAGCCTTCCCATCGGCCTCGTGATGGTGCTGTCCGGGCTCACCGGGGCGGTCACCATCGGCGGCATCGACTTCCTGGAGATCATCGCCGACCGCTTCTACGCGGGCGTTTCGGGATTCGTCCTCATCGCCGTTCCCTACTTCATCTTCACCGCGGAACTCATGAACCGCGCCGGGCTGACCGACCGCCTGGTCGCCTTCGCCAACAGCCTGTTCGGCCGGGTGCCGGGCGCGCTCTCGCACGTCAACGTGACGGTCAGCGTGTTTTTCGCGGGCATCACCGGCGCCGCCGTGACCGACACCGTGGCGATCGGCAAGACGCTGATCCCGGCGATGAAAAAAGAAGGCTACGACGCGGACTACAGTGCCGCCGTGACTGCCTGTTCGTCGATCATCGGACCGATCATCCCGCCCAGCATCATCATGATCGTGTACGCCGCCACGCTGCGGAACGTTTCCATCATCGGCCTGTTCGCGGCGGGTCTGATTCCCGGTCTGCTGATGGCCGTGGCCCTGCTGGTGGCGAGCGGCTGGCTCTCGGCGCGCCGCGGCTACGCCCGCCACGAGGCGATCAAGCTCGCCCGCATCTGGCAGACGGGGCTGCGCGCCATCGCGGCCATGTTCATCCCGGTGCTGATCCTGGGCGGTATCCTCGGCGGCCTCACCACGATCACCGAGGCGGCCGCGGTTGGCTGCGCCTATACCCTTGCGCTCGGCGCCCTGGGCTATCGCAGCTTGAGTTGGCGGGACATCTGGGAGGCGCTGGTTTCCACCGTCAGCTTCTGCGGCGTCGTTTTTCTACTGCTCGGCGCCTCCACCGTGCTCGGCTGGTTCGTGACGCGCTCGGGCATCGCCCGGGACGCCGCCGAGGCGATCGCGCTGGTGAGCACGGTGCCCGCGGTGCAGATCCTCGCCGTGGTGGCGTTGCTCATCGTGCTCGGCATGTTCATCGACGTTCTGCCCGCCATCGTCGTTTCCGCGCCCGTGATCGCGCCGGCGCTGATCCAGCTGGGCTTCCACCCGCTCCACGTGGGCATGGTGATGCTGCTGTCCCTCAACCTGGGCAACATCACACCGCCGGTGGGTATGACGGTCATGACCGCGGCCCGGATCGCCGAGGTGCCCTACGAGGCGGTGATCCGCCAATCGCTGCCGTTTATGGTCAGCCACCTGGTGGTGATCGTCCTCGCCGCGCTGCTGCCCGACATGGTGCTTTGGTTCCCCCGCCTGATCGGGGCGATCCGGTAGATTTCCGATCAATCACGGGCCTCCTGCGGCCTCCCCAGCCCCTGCGTGTAGATGCGCAGCAATGGCAAGGTGAACTGATCGTTCACCGGCAGTTCCGCCTCGCTCAGGGTCCACTCCTTATCCCAGCGGAAGGCGGCCTGCACAGCCGCGCGGTTCAGGTACCGGGTCGGCACGGTGGGCTGAAACTGCTCCAGGCGCGCCTCCATATCGCGCGCCGGCAGATCGGTGCTACCTACCTGAAAGCCCCAATGCTCGAAGGTCAGCATGGGCACCTGCAGGGAGACCACGCGAAATCCCGCCGCGGCCATGGTCTTGCGCACGACCAGAAAGGCCTGCTGATGGTACAGGGGCGAGAAGCTCTGCGTCGCCAGGATTCCCCCGGGAGCCAGCGCCCGCGCCGCAAAGCGGAACAGTTGGAGGCTGTAGAGCCGCGCCGTGGCGGTGCGGTGGGGATCGGGAAAATCCATCACGATCAGGTCATAACGCCGCGCTGTCTCGCGCAGGAAACGATAGGCGTCGCCGATCACGATCCGCACGCGGGGATCGCTCAGTGCGCCGCCATTGAGCCGCGCGAAGCGCGGATCGTCGCGGAACAACTCCACGATCGTCTCGTCAAGGTCCACCAGATCCACCGTTGCATCCGCATACTTGAGCAGCTCGCGCGCTGCCAGGCCGTCTCCGCCGCCCAGCACCAGGGCGCGCAGCGCACCCGGCCCGGCGGCGCGTGCCAGGAACACCGCCGGGTGCACCAGCATCTCGTGGTAGCGGTGCTCATCGCAGGTGGAGAACTGGAGGCCGCCGTTGATGTACAGGCGCACGTCCTCCGGGCAACGGGAGGGGTGCAGCCAGCGGGCGGCCACCAGCGCGACCTCGCCGACGCGGGCGATCTCGTTGTAGCGCGTGCGCGCTTCCGGCGGCCGGTAGTCCGGATTGCCGGGGCGGCTGCGCGAGGTGATCACCAACTGCTGATAGGGCGTCTCGTCGCTCCACACGATGCCGTCGCGGTAATGCAGCCGCTCGGCCGCCGCCATCAACCCGCTCAGCTCCCAGCCCAGGCCCGCGGCGACCGCGGACACCAGCAAAAAGGCGCTGCAGGCGCCCAGCCACCGGCGCAGTTGCCAGCGGAACATCAGCAGCACCAGGCCGGCAACCGCCAGGTTGAGCAATCCGCCCAGCCAGGCCGCCCGCGCCAGGCCCAACTCGGGCAGCAGCCAGAAGGAAAACAGCACGAAGGCCGCCAGGGCGCCGAAGTAATCCGGCGCCAGCACCAGCGCCGCGTTGGGCCGCAGCCGCAGGCCCAGGGACTCGTTGATGCGCATCACCACGGGGATCTCCAGCCCGATCACCAGGCCCAGCAACGGGCTGAAGGTCCAGATCAGCCACGGCGCGGCGCCGGGCCAGAACCCGGCCAGCATATAGATGCCCACCACGCTGCCCATCGCCAGCAGGGAAATGGCCAGCTCCACCGCGATGAGAAAGTCCACGGCCACTTGACGGAACCAACGGTGCGCGGTGATGGCGGAACCCACGCCCATGGCGAACATCATGAAGCCCATCGTGTAGGTGAGGTTCTCGTTGGTGCCGCCCAGCAGCGTCTCGGCCAGGTTGAACAGGGCAAGCTCGCTGAGAATGCCGCAGAATCCGCTCAGGAAGAGGCTGAGCGCCAACACGGCCACCAGTGCCGGCAACGGAGGCCCGGTGGGCTGCGAGTGGACGGGATTCATGGCGCGCAGGAAGGCGGCAAAGCTCTGTCTGTCGGCGGGCGCCGGGTCGGAGCCAGCGCGTTTGCACTTGGCCGCACCCCCTTAATGGGGTAGAAGGGTTCGATTCGCGGGGCGGGGCCCGCCCGGCGAAGTCCCGGCGATTCGGCTGACCCACTTTCGGCATTTTGCCGCGAAAGCGCAATGGCCGCGGGCGCCACGACTCGGGATCTGCGTATGAGACCAAAATGCATTCAAAGATTAACTAATGACGGCTTTGCGTTGGAACCTCACCCCCTAAATCCCCCTCTCCGCTGGGCAGAGAGGGGGACTTACACCGCTGAGAGCCCGATGGACGGCAGAGGAAAGCTCCCCTCTCCGTGTACGGGGAGGGGAAGCGCCGCGTAGCGGTGCGGGGGAGGGGTTAACGCCATACCGCATAAAGCTTTGTTTGAACGCAACTTAGTATGAGATGAGGAGCGAGCATGAAAGACGCCATGCAGGCCTTTGTGCTGGAAGGTCCCCCCGACGCGGTGAGCGCTTCGGTCCGCACCATCGACACGGCCCTGCTGCCCGACGAAGAGGTGACCATCCAGGTCGAGTACTCCAGCATCAATTACAAGGACGCGATGATCGCGCACGGCGTCGGGAAAATGGTACGCCAGTTTCCGCACATACCCGGGGTCGATCTGGCGGGCACCGTGGCGGCGGACCGTTCGGGGCGCCTGCAGCCGGGCGACAAGGTGATCGTGACCGGATACGACCTGGGCGTGGGCCGCTTTGGCGGCTATGGGGAGTACGCGCGCGTGCCCGCGGACTGGGTGGTGCCTCTCCCCGACGGGCTGACGGCGCAGGAGGCGATGACGCTGGGCACCGCGGGCTTCACGGCCATGCTTTCGCTGCAGGCCCTGGAGCGCAACGGGCTGCGGCCGGATCGGGGGCCCGTGCTGGTCACGGGCGCCACGGGCGGGGTCGGCAGCACGGCCATCGACATCCTGGCGCGCGCGGGCTATCAGGTGGCGGCCAGCTCGGGCAAGCCCGACATGAAGGACTACCTGATGCGGCTGGGCGCCTCGGAGATTCTCACCCGCGAGGAGGTCGTGGACGGCTCGCCCAAGGTGGTGCTCGCCGAACGCTGGGCCGGCGCCATCGACAACGCGGGGGGCGCCACGCTGGAGTATCTGCTGCGCACGACGAGGACCGGCGGCAGCGTCGCGCTTACCGGGTTGGTGCACGGGCACGCCTTCGCCGCCACGGTCTATCCGTTCATCCTGCGGGGAGTGAATCTGCTGGGAATCGATTCGGTCAACTGCCCCATGGCGCCCCGGCTGGAGGCATGGCGGCGGCTGGCGGGCGATCTCAAGCCACGCCACCTGGCCGAAATCGCCCACACCATCGCGCTGGGGGAGTTGCCCGCTAAGCTGAAGGAGATCCTGGACGGGGGCGCGCGCGGCCGCTACGTGGTGAAGATCGCCGGCGCGTGACGCCCGCGGCGGCCAGTGCGCTAGCGCTTGAACCGGCGCTTGAGTGATTTCCTGGCTTCTTCCAGCTCCTTACGGGACTGCTCGAGCGCTTCCTTGCTCTCTTCCACCTGCTCCTGCGTACCTTCGACTTGCTCCTGCGCGCCCTCCGCCTGGCCCTTGAGGCCTGCCATCTGCTCCCGCAGCTCCTCGGCCTGGTCCTGCGCCTCTCCGACCAGTTCGGCTCGGCGGACTACGAGGTCCTGAAGCAGGCGCAGCTGTTGTTGCCGGCCGATAAAGACGCCGAGGGGATCTTCGACGAGGTGACACACCTGGAGGAGTACCGAATCAAGGCCACCCGGGGAACGCCGCGGTTTGCGGCGCTGAGGAACGTCCAGATTCAGAATCGATTCGGCAATCACCTGCTCGAAGTGAAGGAGCCGACCAGTCTTCTGGTTCCGACCCACAAGGACCTGATCGACCCGGTCGAGGCGCCGAGCTCCGGCGACCATCGGGTGGACCACTTCCTGTGTTATAAGGCGAAGCATCAGAGAAAACTCGACAACGGGAGCACGCACGGGTTCCTGCTAACGCCCATACCGGAACCGAGCGCGCTCTGTCTTCTCTTGGCGGGGACGATCCATGTGACGCGACGAGGTGGCTGGTGGCCACCTCTGAGCGCGTTGTGTGACGGCGGGATGCGCGGAGGGCTGACTGATGGCTAGATTTCATCGATCGTTCATTCGGCGGATCGTATTGATCACACTGCTCGGCTGCCCGGGACCGGCGGTGGCTGCGGTGAGCTACGAGATCACCGACCTGCTGTCGGCAAGAATATCGCTTGATTTCGATTACGAGACGCATCCGGCGGATCTCGCCGAGAATGAGGACCTTGTGCTGCTGTTTGGATTTGGCGCGGAATTCTAGGTTTCCGTGCCAAATTTGCCTGAGCATTGTCAACCTTGTGGAGTCCGTCGAAAGAAACTTCAGCGTCTGGCCCGGTCTGGATGGATGGCGCCTTGGAAGTGCCGGTGCTGGAGCAGGCAACGGATAGTGCGGCGATGACCAACACTAATCAGCGGTTGCCGATAAGCCCGAATGGCTTCATTTTGGAGCCTTTTGAATAACTATGGATTTTTGTTGTTTGGGGATCGGCGA
>JACZVE010000196.1 GCA_022572825.1 SAR324 cluster bacterium | reverse complement strand
GGCCGCAACCATCGGCCCCTATCCCCGCGGGCGGTGGAGGGACAGCCAGCGCGTGAAGAGGGAGCGATGAGGCGCAACCAGGCGCAGCCCGCCGCCGGCACCACCCAGGCGCAGCGCTCGCTGGTGGCGGAGGTGGCCTCCCACCGGGAGGCGCTGCTGCAGGCCTGCTGGGCACACCAATGCTGGAGCGGGCGGGCTCTCAGGACCTGCGATGGAGAGGCGCTGGAGGTGCTGACTCCCGGCTGGCTGAACCGGGGGCCGGGACCCGATTTCACCGAGGCCCGCCTGTCGATCGGCGGCCGCGAATACTGGGGTGACGTGGAGGTGCACCTGGAGGAGCAGGAATGGGGCGAGCACGGCCACGACCGCGATCCCCGCTACGAGCGGGTCATCCTGCACGTCGTACTGCGGCGTGGGCAGCGGCCCGCGACCCGGTTCGTCAGCGGCGAGGCGATCCCGGCGCTGGAGGCGGGGCGGTATCTCTCCGCGCAGGTGCTCGACATCGTCCAGGATGCGGAGGACATGCTACGGCGCTACGAGCGGCTGCCCGGCCGCTGTGGACTGCGCGCCGCCCTCTCCGCGCCGGAGGCGGTGAGCCGCGTCGTCGCCCACGCTGCGGAAGTTCGTGCCCGCGACAAGGCGGAACGCATTCTGCCGCTCCTGGGGAGCGACGGGGAAGAGCAGGTGCTCTTCCGGATCGTCTTTTCTTACCTGGGATATCGCCCCTGCGCGAAGCTGTTCGCGGCGCTTGCCGACCGCTTTCCTCTGGAATCGCTGCTGCCGCTGCTGGCGCTGCCCTATCCGGAGGCGCGCGCGGAGGTGCTGGCGCGCTGGTTCGGTGCGCTGGGCCTGCTCCAGGCCGAGTCGCTGCCGGGAGCGGACGCGGATTGTCAGGCCGACTACGGTGAGCTGCGGGCGCGCTGGGCGGCACTTCGCCTCCCGTCGACCGCGGATGGCCTGCCGCGGGGCGGGAGCCGGCCCTGGAATTCGCCGGAGCGGCGCATCGTGGGCCTGTTCCACCATCTATACACGATGGGAGCGGGAGGCTGGCTCAAGGGGTGGCTGGCCTTCCTGCACAAGCTGGATGGCCTGCGGGACCGGCCGGAATTTCGCAAGGAAGCATTGGGGCATCTGGAGCGCGCCTTCGCAACGCCCGGGTGGGAGCCCTGGCGGGGCATGTACTCCTTCGCCCGCGGCCGGCTGGGCCGGCCCGCCCGCCTGATCGGGACGGAGCGCGTCACGATGCTGATGGCCAACGCCGTGCTGCCCTTTTTTCTGGCTCGCGCCCGGCTCGGCGCCGACGCGGAGATGGAAAAGGTGCTCTATCGCCTGTATCTCATCTTGCCGGCGGAAGCGCCCAATCAACGTACCCGTTTCATGGAGCGCCGCCTTGCGGGTCTGGCGCCGCAAAAGCGTACGCTGCGCACCCAGCAGGGCCTGCTGCAAATCCATCAGGATTTCTGCACCAGCTTCTACGAGGGATGTGAGCGCTGCGGATTCCCGGACCTGATCGCCCCGGCCGGCGCTTCACAATGCTGATCCAGGGTCCAGGGCCGTTCCGCGGGCTGCCTCGTGGCATGCGGCAAAGATTTATTCCCCATCACAACACGGAATTGCAAGTGGTCGCGGGATCCCCCTGTGGGCCGCGCGCCGAGCCCGACAGATCATCCTGAGTGGAGCGAAGGAACTCAAAGCCTTGAAAATGCAGAGATTATTCGGATCGCGCGGCGGACTCCGGAATGACAATCCGCATTGACAATTCCCCTCGGCAACCTAAGATAAACCAAGATGCAGTGAAGGTGCGGATTACAGGGTCTCCCGATGTGCGATCGGTCTGAATGGGCATGAATCCGAGTTTTTCTCCCCCCTTCCGCACGTGCGGAGAAGGGGAGCTTACACCGATGCTACGTGAAGTGAATTTCGGAACTTGAGCGGCAAGCTCCCCTCCCCGTGCACGGAGAGGGGAAGCACCGCGAAAGCGGTGCGGGGGTGGGGTTTTGGAGCACATCCTTTTAATAGCCACTGGAGCGCAGCTACGCACGAGAGGTGCCGCCCGGCGGTCTTTAGAAGGCCTGTGATTTATCCGAAGAAAAGCAAATGCGGGGGAAGAATCGTGCGACTCGCAAGCGTTTCAGCCCCCAACCTGGCGGAGCCCTAAAATCACAACCCTTCTAGGTGCGCCGCGGGAGCGCCGCATGCGTGGCGCAGGTGCGCGGCATGCGCCGGTGCGCTGCATGGCGGAATCAGGTATCGCGGAAAGGAGCGAAGATGGAACCGGAGAATATGCAGTTGGAAAACGTCGTCATCGCGGACGGCGTGCGATCGGCTTTCGGGCGCGGCGCGAGGGGTTCCCTCGTTGCCACGCGCATGGATGAGGCGGCCGGCCAGATCGTGAGAGGATTGCTCGAGCGTAATCCCCAGATCGACCCGTACGAAATCGAGGACCTGGTCGCCGGCAACGTCCTGGGTGGTGGGGAGCTGGCGCAGATGACCTCGAACGCCGTTTGCCGGCTGGCCAATCTGCCCCCGGAAGTCTCCCACGTGACGGTGAACCGGCAGTGCGGCTCCAGCATGCAGGCCCTGCACATGGTGGCGCGTTCCATCATGACCGGCGGCGCGGAGGTGGGTATCGCCATGGGCGTCGAGCGCATGGGGCGCGGTATTGCGGCCAGGGAAGGGGGCGACACGCCCGTCACCCGCATCCATGAGCGCATCGTCGCCCTCAGCGAG
Source organism: SAR324 cluster bacterium (assembly GCA_022572825.1). Lineage (GTDB taxonomy): Bacteria > SAR324 > SAR324 > SAR324 > JACQKK01 > JACZVE01. The sequence continues at coordinate 3,560 of JACZVE010000196.1, read as the reverse complement.
GAGCAGAAGCGGCCCGATCCCGATCACGACCACTATTACTCGGTCGACTTTCAGCGCTACCTGCTGGATTCCCCGGCAAACCCCTCCATGCCCCAGACGGGGCAAAACGTGGCCGAAGCCTGGCGCCTCTCGCGCCCGGAGTTGGACGCGTTTGCGCTGGAAAGCCACCAGAAGGCCGAGGCCGCCTATGGCGCCGGATATTACGACGACCAGATCCTGCCCCTCACCATCCGCAAGCCCGTGTTCGACGAGGAAGGCCGGACCCGCTTCGACCAGCAGGGGGAGGAGGTCGTCTTTGCCAGGGACGAGTGCATCCGTGCGGCGACGACACTGGACAAGCTGGCCGCCCTGGAGCCGCTGAAAATGATCGTCAGCTATGGGGAGCGCGAGTTGGTGATTACCGCCGGCAACTCCTGCCCCACCAACGACGGCGCGGCGGCTTTGCTGCTGATGTCGGAGAAGGTGGCCAAATCCAAGGGAATCAAGCCGCTTCTGCGCATCCGCTCCATGGCCGTCTCGGGAGTAAAGCCGCAGCTGATGGGGGTCGGCACCATTCCGGCCAGCCGCAAGGCCCTCAAGCGTGCCGGCCTGACGGCGAAGGAAATCGGGCTGGCGGAGATCAACGAGGCCTTCGCCTCCCAGTCGCTGGTGACCGTGCGCGAGCTGGGGCTGGATCCCAAGGGGGTGAACGTCAACGGAGGCGCCATCGCCATGGGTCATCCGCTGGGCGCCAGCGGGGCGCGGCTCCTGATCGGGCTGGGCCACGAGATGCGGCGCCGGGGCGACGTGCGTTTCGGCTTGGCGACCATGTGCATCGGTGCCGGAATGGGCATCGCCACCGTTGTGGAAGCGGTGGATTAGTACTACTTTGTTACATAGGAGCTGCCGCGGGTCCTCACCCCCCCAATATCAATAGCCTGTCACTCTTTACTTCCAATGAGGTGTAGTCACGATCCTGAGGCCCTGTGAAACGCTCGCCGACTCGCGTTTCTCCCCTTCCATTTCACGGAGAGGGGAGCCGCCCACAGTGAAAAGCGCAGTGAAAACATTACCTCGTGACCACCGGCCGTTCGTCGGAAGTCATCCCTCTCCACAGCGTGGAGAGGGGCCGGGGGTGAGGTTGCGAACTAGAACTAACAGGCTGTGAAGATTATATGGGCTGGCCAAAGAGAATAGACGTGTATAAAAATTTGAATATTGCAACCGTATTTGCGAATACTTTTCTTGCACTAATAATGATCGGAGGATGTTCGACTCCCTATCAACCTCGAGGATTTCGAGGTGGGTATTCGGAGATAAAGTTGACCAGTGACCAATATATCGTAAGTTTCAAAGGGAATGGTTCGACCGGAAGTGATACTGTACGGGCGTATGTTCTTTACCGATCCGCGGAAATAACATTATCAGACGGTTATGATTATTTTCTGGTTATAGAAGGTGGAATAGGCAGTAGTGTGAGTACATATACTTCGTCAGGTTCCTATCAATCATCTACTACGTTTACTGGAACCGGATCTGCGCGAACAACCGGGACCTTTACTCCCGGCCAGACCTATTTCATTCGAATGCATGAAGGAACTCTCCGAATAAAACTGTTCAAGGAGGGTGAACAGCCGAACGACATCAATGTATTCAACGCTCTAGAACTGAGGGCGAATTTGGACCCACATATACGCCGATAACTGTCCCCTCTCGTCTGAATTTCAGGGCCGTAACACATCCACCCGTTCCATCTACCCCAAGGAAGCCCCGCCTCCCATGAAAACCAAGGCCCTCGTTCTCGTCGCGCTCATTGTCCTTTTCGCGGCCAGCCTCGGCTATGCCCTCCTGCGCGAGGTCTGGCGGGAGGAGGCGCTGCTGCGGGCCTCCATCAGCGGCGTGGTGGAGGTCGACCCGCGGCTTTATGCCGTCGGCGCGGCGGATATCGTCAAGACGGACCGGCTGGTGCTTATGCTGGTGCACCCGGAGACGCGGCAGCCCGTGGCGCTGCGCTTCGAGACGCCACTGGTGCCTCCCCAGACCGTGCGAATCGGGCAGGCCGATGCGCGCGATGGCCGCGAGCTCAGCGGTGCCTACCTGGTGGTGGGCATCACGGACAAAGACGGCGAGATCTTCAAGGTTACGCCGGGAGAAGTGTATGGACGGTCGGCGGCGGCGATACCCCTGGGGACGGAGCAGTTCCGTCTCGTGCTGAGCGAGCCGTTCCGGGGCAGCCTGTTCAACCGGCCAAGCCCCGGATTAGCGGCGGGCAGCGTCGCGCCGGACAGTGCCGCGGAAAGCGGGGACCCGGCGCGAGCGCACGACCCCCGATTCGGCATTGCCGGGACGATCACCGTCAGCAGGGCCTTGCAAGGCCACGCGAAACCCACCGACCGGCTCGTGATTTTGATGTTCGACGTGGAGTTATCGCGTCCCGTCGCCTTCAAGATCATTCCCCACACCCTGCTGCCGCAGCGGTTCAGCATTTCCCTGCCGCCCGAGGCGCGCCCGGGTGCGAAGTCCGCCTACCATCTGCGCATCCTGACCGACAGGAACAACGACCCGTTCGGCTCCACGGATGGCGAGCTGATCGGACGCTCCGCGCAACCCATTCCGCTGGGCACGAGGGACCTCGTGTTCGAGCTGGACCAGCCGTACAGGCGCTGACGCACAGAGTTTCCCCTGCGCGAACTGGCCTATCCGTGCAATGTCCTTCGGGTGATGGATGGGCTGTCAATCAGGAACGCCAGTGCCTTCTGTGGTGCCGGAATGTGCCTGACGGCGCACACCGGCAGGGGTGCGCGCCGTCGGGGAGTGTGGGCTGGTTGCGCCGGCCCGGCGGGGGTTACATCCGGGCCATCAGCAACCCCGCGGCCTTCGCGGAACCCAGAGCGGCGTCGGCCTTGGCGATGGCGCGGGCATGGTCGTACTTGCCCTGGGGCTTCTCGTGATTGTGCTTGCCGCTGCTTAGCGAGGTCTTGGCGTCGTCCAGCAGGGCATGCACCAACGCCATGTCTTTGCCCGACATGCCTTTCATCTTGCTGCTGACCTTGTCGATCGCGGCCTGGGCCGTGGCGAAGTGCCGCGGACACTCGAAGGCGCTCGCGCTCAGGGGCAGCAGGAACAACCCAGCCAATACGGACAAACCGATCAGGATTTTCATCGTTTCACCTCCCTATGGCGTTCATCATGTCAAGCCGCAGTGAAAACCGCAGCGAAAACCGAGGAACGATAACATAGGTAGCCGTTCCCGGCCTACGATTATTTGACAAATCGGGGGAGAAAAAATTCCCTTGGCTTGTTGTGTATACCAGGGGTGCTCAATGGAATTCGGGAGGAAGCGGTATTACAGACGGAAAATGGGTGCGGGAGAACGCCCATACCGGGGGCATGCCCCGGGACGATCCATGATGCGATCCCGAAGGCGCCCGCCGCGATGCCCTCCGTGAGGGGAAACCGGAGCGGGGCGGGCCGAGGGGAGCGGCGCAAGCGCCCGCCCCCTGCCGGTCCAAGGGTGATGACGGCGCGGGGGGGAGCACCCTTAATCGCGGCTGCCGCCCAGCAACATCAGCAGATAGCGG
>JACZVE010000195.1 GCA_022572825.1 SAR324 cluster bacterium | reverse complement strand
AAACTGCAATTTGGGGAAGCGGTGGCTCCCCCAAACCCCCCTTACAAGGGTCCCTTTCCGAGCTCTCAATTCTTCCCAAGCACTTGATATTAAAGGCTAATATGCTCCGGGTGCAGGGAGCTTGCTTCCTGCCGGGATTGTTAAGGGCAGAGCCCTTAACCCGCCGGAGGCAATTTCTCACAGCCCTTTTAGGCCATTTATATTACCCGGCTCGATATGGATAGCATCACCGGCCAAGGCGAGAGGGGCATGCGCCGCCCTGGCCAATCGCGCAGTGGCGACATTGGCCGCATTGTGAGCTATCGTATGGGCGGCCCGCTGGCCCGATGGCACAGTGTGGCCGCCCGCATGCGCGCCGTGAAGGGCGAATCGGCTGTTGCGTGGCGCCGCTTTGATCCAGGGAGGGGAGCGATGGAAGTCAGCCTGCAGGGCAGGACAGCGTTGATCACGGGCGGCAGCCGCGGGCTGGGGCTGGCCATGGCCTCGCTGTTCGCGCGGTCGGGAGCGGACGTGGCCATTGTGGCCCGCCGCCCGGACGTGCTGGAGGAAGCGCGGGCGCAGATCGCGGCAGCGGCCCCGGGCCGCACCATCGCGGCCGTGCCCGGCGACGTCAGCAAGGGCGAGCAAATTCAGCCAATTTTCGATAAGGTGCTTGCAGCCCTGGGCCGGGTGGATATCCTCGTCAACAACGCCGGCACGGCACAGACCGGGGCCTTCGAGAGCATCGCGGACGAGACCTGGCGGTACGACTTCGATCTCAAGCTGTTCGCGGCAATCCGCTTCTGCCGCCTGGCACTGCCCGCCATGAAGGAGCGGCGCTGGGGCCGTGTGCTCAACGTGCTCAACACCCATGCCAAGGCCCCACCGCCCAACGGCGCCCCGACGGCGGTGACCCGCGCGGCCGGGATGGCGCTGACGAAGGTGCTGGCCGGCGAGTGCGCGCCGCACAACGTTCTGGTCAATGCCCTCTGCACCGGAATCCTGGTCAGCGAGCAGTGGGAGGAACGCCACAAGAAGCTCGCCCCGGACAAGACTTTCGAGCAGTTCGTCAGCGACGAGGGGAAGACCGTGCCGATAGGGCGGATGGGTAACCCAGAGGAGTTCGCCAACATGGCCTGCTTCCTGGCCTCCGATGCCGCCTCCTACATCACCGGTTGCGCCATCAACGTCGACGGGGGCAGGTCGCCGGTGGTATGATCGCGTCCTGTGATCGATGGCAGTAACTTCCACGGTGCCGGCCCGGGGTTGGTTCCGTTTCTGCCGACCCCCCACGGGCATGCTGCCTGGTGACCCGTGGTGGGGCGCCGTCGTGTTGGTGAGGAAACACGCCCCAGCCCTGAACATTCGCCGCACCGTGCGGCACCACACAGTAGAATACCCTCTCGACGAGGCCCTGCCCGGCGGCAGGGGAGGCCCGGAACCCTTCGATGGCGTCGCCGAGGTGTGGTGCGACAGCAAGGGGGCCCTGACCCAGGCCACCGCCACGCCGAGCCCCGGTCTGCTGCGAAAAGCGCCTCAACCCAACGACACGGATGCGGCAATCCGGGCGCTGGTTGCGTTACAGGAAGGCGCCAAGCACGACCCTGGCTGGCTGCGCTACTGAGGCGCCGCTGCTGTGCCGCCGCTAGCGAGGCGCCGTGGCCGGTCGCCACTGCGCTATGAGGCACGGCGATAGGCAGGGCTCGTGGTCGACGGCTGGCCGGAGACCCGTGGCCGGTGCGGTGGCCGTTGCCTGGAACCCCGTTCTGCCGACTTCGCCGATGGAATTTCGCCAATGGAGAAGGGCACGCTCATAATCGGTGGCGGCGTAATCGGCCTGTCGATCGGCTGGCGGCTGCGTGCGCGCGGCGAGCCGGTGACGCTGCTGGAACGCGGTGAGACCGGCCGCGAGGCCTCCTGGGCGGCGGCGGGCATGCTTGCGCCGGTGAGCGAAGTGCACTTTCAGGAGGATGTGAACCTGCGCCTGGGGCAGGAGAGCCTGCGGCTGTACCCGGAGTTCGTGGCGGAGCTGGAAGCCTTTACCGGCAAGGAGGTGGGCTATCGCAGAGAAGGGGGAATATCCGTTTCTCTCCACGCCGATGATACGGCCGAGCTGCGGCATCGCTTCGAGTACCAGCAGGCGTTGGACCTGCCCGTGGAGTGGCTGAGCGCGACGGAGGTGCAAAACCTGGCTCCGGCGCTCTCCCACAACGTGGTAGCCGCCGTGTACTCCCCGGCGGATCATCAGGTGGATAACCGCAAGCTGGTGACCGTGCTGCGGTGCGCATTTGTCCAGGCAGGCGGCATTCTGCACGAGCAGACGCCGGTGGAGGAGGTGCGATTGCTGGAAGACGGACCGCCGGCCGTGCGCGCGGGTGGGCGGGAGTGGCGGTCAGAAAAGTTGCTGCTCGCCGCAGGAAGCTGGTCCGGCATGATCCCGGGACTGGATGGCGCCCTACGCCCCTGGGTGCGGCCGGTCAAGGGACAAATTCTGGCTGTGCGGGCGGCGCCGGATCTCATCCGCCACAACATCCGGACGCCGGATGTCTATATCGCACCACGCGCGGACGGCCGCCTCGTCGTGGGCGCCACGGTGGAGGAGATGGGATACAACGCAGATCTCACCGTCGGTGGGGTGTTCGAGCTGCTGCGGGGTGCCTGGCGCGCCATTCCCGGGGTGTACGAGATGCCCATCCACGAGATCTGGTGCGGATTTCGCCCCGGCAGCCGGGACAATGCACCGATCCTGGGCGAAACGGAGATCCCCGGCTTCTTTATCGCCACAGGGCATTATCGCAACGGAATCCTCAACACGCCGGTCACCGCCAAGTACATGAGCGAGCTTATCCTGGCAGGCACCATGCCGGAAATACTGGCACCGTTTTCGCCGGCGCGGTTTAGCGGTTGAGGGCAGGAGCGCTGTTTTTGGCGAGGTGGGGCGGGTCGAGTGGAAGCCCCCACCGGAGAGACACGTGTGGGGGCCTGACCGGGGGTAGGGCTATCTATCTGTTTACGCTGTCTTTCAGGCTCTTGCCGGCCTTGAAGCGGGGCACATTGGCGGCAGCGATGCTAATCTCGCCGCCCGTTTGCGGATTACGGCCCTTGCGGGCTGCCCGCCTGTTTACGGAAAATGTGCCGAATCCTACCAGTGTAACCGAATCCCCCTTGGCGAGCACTTTGGTGACTCCATCGATGAAGCTGGTCAATGCATCAGCGGCAACGGCTTTGGAAATCTTGGCATCCTTGGCGATATTGTCGATCAGTTCGGCTTTTGTCATGGGAACTCCTTTTGGTTGAAAGAGTTGCAGCGATTATCAATCAACGCTCCGCCACAAATTCTTGCGGTGGCGATGCGAATGCGGACCGACAGGTTGGCTGGGTACACCGGCATTTAGCACGGGAGGCCGACTCTTTCCCTTCTTCACAAGCAGATATCCGTTTCTTCTGTTGTACAATTCAGGGCCGTTGTCAATCAATTTGTCCCGGCAGAATGTGGATATACAGGCGTATCGCAACGACCGCCTCCGTCATAACTTCCAAAGGGCTATGCGCGGTTATCGCTCTTGCGGCGGGGCAAGACACGCCCCGCTCGGCAGACAACGATGACGCGGCGGCGGGGGCAAGGCGCGCCGCATGCTACTAAGAATCCGAATTAAAAGCGGACACGGAATCCGGATTGCGGGCAGTCGTTCTCCCCGCCGGCAGCACGGAACTCGACTGCGCCGACCCTGGCCATGGCGGGGCCTTGTTGCAACGCGGCCAGAAATTTCCCTTTGCTGCCCTCCGGGAGGCGGGCCAGCACTTCCACCTCTCCGCCGGGCAGGTTGCGCACCCACCCCGCGATCCCAAGCCGGAGGGCTACCTTCTCGACGAAGTAACGATATCCGACGCCTTGGACGCGGCCTTTGACAATTACATGAACCACCTCCGTCATGGACATGCCCGGTAACGGCCGAGAACCTTCAGTTCCACGTCAGTACTTCCCCCTGCCCCAGGCACAGGGTCATTCCACAATATCAACGCGATCGTACTCAATCCGTAACAGACGCGAGCCGCGGTCTCCAGGATCTATCGTTTGGCTCGCTTTAGCTGAACCCACAGGTAAGCGGCGACGAGCAGCACGGCGGCGGCGACGATTCCGTAGGAATACGCTTGCAGCTTGCCGGCCAGCTGTTCCGCATTGCCACCGAACCAATACCCCAGCCATGCCAGCATCGCCACCCAAACGCCCGCGCCCAGGGCGGTCAGCAGACAGAAGAGGGCGAGGTTCATGCGAGCCAGGCCCGCGGGTAGGGAGATGACCTGGCGGATGCCGGGAATCAGGCGGCCCGCCAAGGTGGATATCGCGCCGTGCCGTTGAAACATCGCCTCAGCCTTGTCGTATTCCCGCCGGGAGATACGCATATAATTTCCAAACCGGTCGATGATCTTCAGCAACAGGGGACGGCCGAGATACAGGGCCACCGCGTAGTTGAACAGCGCGCCGGCCAGCGATCCGGCCGTACCCAGCACGATCACCGACGCCAGGTTCCAGTCGGGGAGCCGGCGGGCCAAATCCGCGGCAGGGGGGATGATGATTTCAGAGGGAAAGGGGACGAAGCTGGATTCGATGAACATCAAAGCGAACACGCCCCAGTACCCGAGCCGGTAAATGACGACGTCGGCCAGCCACTGGTTGGCCGCGACCAGCCATAGGAGGAAGTCGACGCGTACCAGCCACATCAACAGCAACGCCAGCCCGGCCGCGGCCAGCGCGATGGCTGCGAGCGCCAGAAACCGTTGTGTGACCATGGCAAGGCTGGCGGTCATCGGGGCCAGGCGAGCGTTGGCAACCCGCTGGCGTGGCGTGCTTTCCGCTGGTCATCCTATCTGCAAACGCCGTGCAAGGCGCTGGCTTGAGGGGCGGCGTTCGCGCAGAGCAACGGCGCTGCCGGCGCCGATCGCCCGGATAGGAGGGTGGCCGCCTCGCTCCGCGCGGTGCAGGCGACACTTCGGGCGTGGTGGGTTGCCCGGTCAGGTCGCCACGCTGAGGGGTATGGGCGTGCCCTTGCCGGCATAGGTTTGCATCTGTGCCACGATATCCAGCCCGACGCGGTCGCACCAGGCGCGCGTAAGCTGCTGCGTGAGAGGACCCGGGGTAGCGACGCCGATCGGCTGGCCGTTCAAGGACGCCACCGGCAGTACGCAATAGCTGGTGGTCGTCACGAATGCCTCGTCGGACGTGTACAGGTCATAGGGCTGCAGCTCGGCCTCGGCAAAGGGCAGTCCCTCCTTTTCGATCAGTTCGATCGTGGTCATGCGAGTGACGCCTTCCAGGATGGCGCGCGACGTGGGCGTCCGGATGCGCCCGTCGCGCACGACGAACAGGTTCCCATAGAGCACTTCGGCCAGGTTCCCCTGCTCATCCAAGAGCAGGCTCAGCGATTCAGGGTCGATCTGCTTGCCCTCCAGATCCGCCAGCACCATGTTGAGCCGGCTCGTCGCCTTCAGCTTGGGGTCCATGCCGATCTGCGCGCTGGAGCGCGCCGTCGGGACGACGACGGGTATGCCCTTGCTATAGTAAGGCGCATAGCGTTCGAACGGCAGGGGCTCGACGATGATGGACACGAACGCCTTGTCGGCGGCCTCGCGGCTGATGGTCTGCGTCACCCAGAAGTCCCCGTAACGCTCCAGCAGGTGGCGGTTGCGCGCCGTGGTTTCCTCGGCCAGCCGGCCCAACTCGTCCAGGGACATGCCAGGGTCGATGCGCGTGAAGCGCAGCGAGCGCTCCAGGCGCCGCAGGTGCTCGTCGAGGCGGAAGATCCTCCCGTTGAACGTGCGTTCCGTATCGAACACGCCGTCCCCAAGTCGGTAACCGCGGTTGTTGACCGGCATCATCGCCTGGCTGGCGGGAAGGAATTCCCCGTTGACCCAATAGGTGATCTCGTCCATCATCGGCCCCTCGTTCCTGGCGTCACAGCCGCGCCGGCGCTTGAACGCCCGCGTTCAGCTTCCAGGAGGGCGGTCCGCCGGGCCCTCTCTGCAACAGCAGACTAGCGTGACGGCAGTAAATTGGAAAGACGGGAATCCGATCCGTGCGCAGGCCGTGTTGCCGGGCAAGGCTGCGGAGAGGGGATTCCCGCGGCGTAGCAGAAAGGAGCGCGTGGATCACTCCGGGTGGGGCATTGGAGTCGCTGTTGGGGTATCCTGGAGATCGGGCCCTTGGCGGCGGGGGCGATGAACGGTCCGGTCATTCAATCCAGACGCCGTGTCCCGGGCGGGATAACCGTGGAGGTTCGGTGCAAGTGGGGGGCAATCTCTACCGACATTCTTCAACGCTCTAAA
>JACZVE010000194.1 GCA_022572825.1 SAR324 cluster bacterium | reverse complement strand
GGGATGCCGATTTACGCTACGTTGTTCCTGATCCTCGTGCTCTCTTCCATCGGGCTGCCCAGCCTCAACGGGTTTATCGGGGAGTATCTGATTCTGGTCGGCGTCTACCAGGTCAGCCCCGTCTCCGCGATCCTCGCCGCCTCCGCCGTGATCCTGGCCGCGGTGTACCTGTTGTGGATGTTTCAGCGCGTGTTCTTCGGCGAGGTGACCAACCCGAGCAACGAGCAGGTCCCCGATCTCAACTGGCGCGAAGTGGCCGTGCTGGCGCCCTTGATTCTGTTCATCGTCTGGGTCGGGGTGTACCCCAAGCCCTTCCTGGGCAGGATGGAAACCTCCGTCAACCACTTCATCGAACTGGTGAATACCGAGCCCACCGCGCGCCACGCCCTGCTTTCGCCCGCAGTGGCGGAAACACGGCCCGTGCGTGATCTCCTTGCGGCGAGCGGCCGATGAGCAACCCTCTGACGACTGTCGATCTGCTCACCATCCTGCCGGAAACCATCGTGTTCGTGATGGGCATGGTGGTGATTCTCTTCGACCTGTTCGGCCGCGGACACAATACCCGCAACCTGGCCTATCTGACGCTGCTGACGCTGCTGGCGACGGGATATGCGGATTATACCCTGCTCGGCCAGGGCTTCGAGGGCTTCCACGGCACCATCGTCGCCGACGACTTTTCCATCGCTTTCGAGCTGATATTCCTGGTAGTCACCGCGCTCATCGTGCTCATCTCCATCCGCTACCTGGAGGATCAGGCGCTCGGCTTCGGCGAGTACTATGCCCTGCTGCTTTTCGCCACCGGCGGGATGATGCTGATGGCCTCGGGGCGCGACCTGTTGCTGATCTTCATCGGCCTGGAGATTCTGTCCATCAGCAGCTACATCCTCTGCGGGATGATCCAGCAGGATCCAAAGTCCAACGAGTCCGCCCTGAAGTACTTTCTGCTGGGAGCCTTCTCGACGGGCTTCTTCCTGTACGGCATCGTGATGCTGTACGGCGCGACGGGCTCGATCCATCTCGGCGAGATTCGCGACGCGCTGTCCCGGGAGGGGGTCGCCAGCAATCCATACATCTGGTTCGGGCTGGGCTTCCTGATCGTCGGCTTCGGCTTCAAGGTGGCCCTGGTGCCGTTCCACATGTGGACCCCCGACGTGTACGAGGGCGCCCCCACCGCCGTTACCGCCTTCCTTTCCACGGGGCCCAAGGCCGCCGGATTCGCCGCGCTGGTGCGCGTGCTCATCGACGGGCTGGGGCCGTTGCAGGCGGAGTGGAGCCAGGTGCTGTGGGTGCTGGCCGCCATTACCATGACGTTGGGCAACGTGGTGGCTATACAGCAGGACAACATCAAGCGCATGCTGGCCTACTCCTCCATTGCCCACGCGGGCTACATCCTGGTGGCGCTCGTGGTGGGGGGTACGGACGGCCTCGGCGCGGTGCTGTTTTACACCATGGCCTATACCTTCATGAACACCGGTGCCTTCGCCATCCTCATCCTCGCCTCCAGCAAGGGGCGCGAGCGCGTCACCTTCGCCGATTACGCGGGCTATGGCTACGTGGAGCCGGTGCTGGCCCTGGCCATGTTCGTCTTCATGCTCTCCCTGGCCGGCATCCCGCTCACGGCCGGATTCGCCGGAAAGTTCCAGATCTTCAAGTCCGCCATGGATCAGGGTTACATCTGGCTGACCGTGATCGGCGTGCTCAACAGCGTGGTCTCGATCTACTACTATCTGCGCATGGTGGTGGTCATGTACATGCAACAGCCCAACGGGGACAGCATCCGGCAGCGTGCCACGCCCAACGTGCCGCTTTACGCGGCCATCGCCGCGGCAGTCGTCGGGGTGATGTATCTGGGCATCTTCCCTTCGGCCTGGCTGGATCTCTCCCTGCAATCGGTCTCCATCCTGGTGGTGGGGCGGTAGTCTATAGGACTGCGCGCTTCCCTAAAACGTAAACCGCTTGCCGACCGCACCCGGCACGACCTTTTCTGCCCCATAGGCATTCACCAATGCCGTAACGGCCCGCCAGCCCGTGCAGTGGCAGGGGATAATCCAGCGCAGCCCGAACCCGGCCAGGTCCTTGACGGTATCGGGAATGATTTTTTCCGGGCCGGGACCGGACAGGTGCAGCCCGCCCATCACGACGAACAGGGGAAGATCGGGAAACACCTTGCGCGCCTCGGTCAGCACATTGATCACGCCCGCATGGGAGCAGGCGCTGAAAACGACCAGGCCCTTGTCCCGAACGTGAACCGCCAGAAAGCGCTCGTCCCTGACCAGAGGATCCGGCTCCCAGCCGGTACCGTCCTCGGTTCGCCGCACTTGATTGGGAAGTCCCTGTTCGTAGGCGGTCACGCGGGGAATTTCCCCTTATTTATCCGTCCCCCATTGTCACCTCCTGGAATCGGTGTGTGGCCTACCGATAACCAAGTAACCAGGGGAATCTGGACTGACCGATACAGCCACCTTCACGCAGAACCGGTGGCAGCCGCGTGACCTATGCATAGCGGACGCAGTACGTAGATCGGATTGCCGGATTTTCAAATAACTTGATGGCACGTCACGATTCCGCCAGCGCCGATAGAACTTGCGCTCGTTGGCCACGGGCAGGGGGGATGCCAGTCGCCCGATTAAGGCCGGGCGCGGGATGCCTTGAGATTCGATGGATATTGGTTAGGATAGAGCAGCATCCCCGCACGAACAAAACGGATTTTCCAGCCAACCTAACCGCAGAGCGCACGGTGAATCATTGGCATACGGTCGTCATCGGGGGAGGTCAGGCCGGGCTTGCAACCAGTTACTGCCTGAAGAAGAAGCAGCACGCGCACATTGTGCTGGAAAGATCAAAACAGGTCGGCAATACCTGGCGAAATGAGCGCTGGGACTCCTTCTGCCTGGTAACGCAAAACTGGTCGCTCAACCTGCCGGGTTTTCCGTACGACGGCGACCAACCGGAAGGGTTTATACTGCGCGACGAGATCGTCGCTTACCTGGAGCGATACGCCGCCAGTTTCGACCCGCCCCTGCGGTTGGGAGTGGAGGTCACGCAGGTTGGAAAAGCCGGCGCAGAGGACGGATACATTCTCAGCACACCGGAAGAAACCATCCACGCCGATCAGGTGGTGGTTGCCACCGGGACCTTTCAGCACCCGCGGATTCCCGCTTTCGCCGAGAATATCGACCCGGGGGTTAGACAAATTCACACGAGAGAGTACAGGAACGCCGCCGGCCTCCCTGCTGGAAGCGTCCTGGTGGTCGGCAGCGGGCAGTCCGGCTGCCAGATCGTTGAGGATCTCCTCTTCGCCGGCCGAAAAGTGTATTTGACCGTCGGTAAGGCGCCGCGCGCTCCGCGCCGGTATCGAGGTAAGGACATCCTGCAATGGGTGGATCTGGCGGGAATGTACGACCTTCCCATCTACCAGCATCCTCAGGGCATGGCGGTACGTTTCAACGCGCATGCTCACCTAAGCGGCCGCGACGGTGGCCGTACTATCAATCTCAGGGAGTTCGGGCGTCAGGGCGTCGTTTTGCTGGGCAGGTTTCAAGGCGCGAAAGGTTCCGATCTCAGCTTCGCCGACGATCTCGTGGAGAGCCTGAACGCCGCCGACGAGGGTGAAAACAGGCTGCGCAAGATGGTGGACGACTACATTATCAATGCGAAGCTAAGCGTTGCTGAAGAGCCTCGAAAAATCATTGACTTCGAGCCGAAAGAATCGATCCTGGAACTTCACCTGCAAAAGGAGAATATCACTTCCATCGTTTGGGCCACGGGCTTCCGGTACGACTTTAGCTGGATCAAGCTGCCCATATTCGACGAACGCGGCTACCCAATCTACAGGCGCGGCGTGACCCAGGCCCCCGGTTTTTACTTCGTCGGTCTGCACTGGATGTACCAATGGGGATCGGGACTCTTCTACGGTGTGGGCCGGGACGCGGAGTATATTGCCGATAAAATTGCATCCACCTGAGCTTCCGGCGATCGCCAGGCAGGCATCGTATTAACGCGTCTGGGTCAGGCGTTCGAGTCTCCCCATCACCTCTTCCCGCTTAACGGAAAGCAAGGCCGCTGCGGCGAAAGGCGGGCGGACTTTTCCACCGCCTCGCGCGGAATTGCGCCTCGCCTCGCGCAGGCGGCCGCCAATCGCCGCCGTCAGGCCAGCGGCCGGGGCTTGGCCTTGCGCAGCTCGGGCAGCAGCTCGTCGGAGATCATGCGCATGCTGTGCAGGGCATGGGCGATGGGCATGCCGATGAAGTGCGTGCGGAAAACGAAGTGGGTCACGCCCAGCTCCTCCCAGTACGGGCGCAGCTGCTGGAAGCACTCCTCCGGCGAACCGATCACGAAGCGGTCTCGTCGCAGTTCCTCGAACGGCAGGTCCAGGCGTTCGCCGGCGGGCATGGCCCTGTCCTGCCCCCAGCTCGCGTAGATGCGGTATTTCTCGGCCAGGTACGGGCCGGCCATCTCCAGCGCCGTGCGGCGGTCGCGGGCGCAGAAAATTTCCTTGCGGCAGGGCACCTCGCGGGGCATGGGCAGTCCGGCGCGGCGCCGTTCCTCGATGTACAGAGCCATCTGGCGCCGGTTGGTGTCCAGGGTGGCATGGGGGTTGAGGTACCAGCAGTCGCCCAGCCGTGCCGCACGGCGTACGGCGTCGTCGTGGTTGGCGCCGATCCAGATCGGTGGATGGGGCTGCTGAACCGGGCGCAGGTTCATGCGCGCGCCGCGCAGCCGGCACACCTCGTTTTCGAAGTCCACGCGCTCCCCGCTCCACAGCCGCCGCATCACATCCAGGTATTGCTCCAGGCGCCGTACGCGCTGACCTTTTGGCACGCCGAAGGCCTCGAACTCCACATCGCGGTAGCCAAGGCCGATGCCCAGCACGAAGTTGCCCCGCGCGATCACGTCCAGCGTGGCTATGGTCTCGGCGGCGTAGACCGGGTTGTGCAGGTTGAGCAGGAAGACCGCCACTCCCATGGTCATCTCCCCCGCCTCTGCGTGCAGGCGCGCCAGCAGGGGCACCTGCTGCAGTTGCACCGTGTCGCCGCCCGTCAGGTAGTGCATGCTGGCCAGGAAGCTGTCCCAACCCCGGTCGCGGGCGTGCCGCACCATCAGGTACTGTTCCTCCAGCGCCCTCACCAAATCCCCGCCCGTGCGCTGCTGATTGTTGAGAATGATGCCGATCTTCATGGCGTCCGTTGACTCCCGACCCGGCTCCCGCTGCGCACACCGGCGGCCCGGGATGCCGCTCATTATGAGATGGGCGCTTACCCTGCCCGGCAGTGCGGCACAAGCGACACCTTGCGCCCGTTTTTCCAGATAACCGTCTATCTAACCGCCGATGAACGCGGACAGCACGATGAACACGAGCGGGCATAGTCGGTCGCCATACCCGAATCGGTGTGCATCGGCGTTCAACTGCGGTTGCATCTTGAGTCGGCGCCTGCGCGGCGGTGCGGGGCGCCGCGGGATCAGGGCGCGTTACGTGTTGGAAGCGATAAATACCTAACCCCAGCTCCGCTGCAGCAGTTCGCGTACCTCCTCATCGGAAACTTGCCGGAAGTCCTGGTACCATTCGCCGATGCTGAAAAACGGCTCCGGCGCCGCCGGGCAGACAAAGTCGTCCGCCAGCCCCGAAAAGCGCCGCGCGCTGCGCCGGGGCGCCAGAGGCACCGCCACGACGACACGGCCCGGCTCCGCCTTGCGCACAGCGGACGCCGCGGCGTGCAGGGTCGAGCCGGTGGCGAGCCCATCGTCGACCAGGATCAGACAGCGTCCGTGCAAATCGGGAAGCGGGCGCTGGCCGCGGTAGTCGCGCTCGCGGCGCTCCAGCTCCCGGCGCTCTCGTTCCGTCTCCTCCTCCACCGCTTCGGAGGAGATGCCCAGCTCGCCGATGACGTCATCGTTCAGTACGCGTACGCCGCCGGTCGCGATGGCGCCCATCGCCAGCTCTTCCCGACCGGGGACGCCGAGCTTTCTCACCAGCAGGACGTCCAGGGGTGCGGCCAGCGCCCGCGCCACCTCGAATGCCACCGGCACCCCACCACGCGGCAGCCCAAGCACGAGCACATCGCTGCGCCGCGCATAGTGCCGCAGGGCTTCGGCCAGCAGCCTTCCGGCGCCGGATCGATCGACGAGGGGCAAACGCATCAGAGCTAAGCCGTACCACGGGCTCTCATCGCGCGCATGGGCACGCGCCTCCGCCGGGCGGGGTGCGGTATCCGCGTGCCGCACGAGAGCTACGCCGGCTGCAGATGGGGAACGGACCTGCGCGGCCGGATGTGACCGGGGTTAGACGCAATACGGTTCACTTACGAAAG